>JAAETT010000611.1 GCA_024228115.1 bacterium | reverse complement strand
TGTGGAATAACCTGCCAGTAGGGGATTTAAGGAAAAGCGGGGGAAACCGTTCTTTTTCCTTGAGTCCTTGGGATCGGCCAAATTCGGGACAGCGATTTGAGGAAGACGCGGCACAATTGCAGCTTGATATTTGTTATCTACGCTTCAAATAACCTACCAGAAGCGAATTTTAGAAAAATCGGCGAAAATCGCCATTTTTCATTCAAGTCCTTGGAATCGGCCAAATTCGAGACAGTGATCGGAAGAAGACGCAGCACAATTCCAGCATGATATTCGTTATCTACTCTTCAAATCACCTACCAGAAGCGAATTTAAGAAAAATCGGCGAAAATCGTCATTTGTCCTTCAAGACCTTGGATTCGGCCAAATTCGGGATAGCGATTGGAAGAAGACGCAGCACAATTCCAGCTTGATAATCATCATCTGCACTTCAAATAACCTAGCAGAAGCGAATTTAAGAAAAATCGGCAAAAATCGTCATTTTTCCTTCAAGTCCTTGGAATTGGCCGAATTCGATGTAGTGATCAGAAGAAGACGCCATACAATTCCAGCTTGATATTCATC
>JAAETT010000610.1 GCA_024228115.1 bacterium | reverse complement strand
CGACGGCTGCGCCGTTGCCCGCCTCGTGAACGGAAAGCGTGACGGCATCGATTTCGGCATCCACGGCTCCCTGATGCCTGGGCAAGCGTACGCGTTTGGCGTCGGGGAAGGGTTTCATGCGAACTCCAATCTAGTCCGAAGCTCGAGATCTCGAGCTCCAGCGCAACTCGCTAGCGGCCGGGTTGGACGAGAATCTTGGCGTGCTTGTCAGGCAGGGCGAGTTCTTCGAAGGCCGCTGCGACGCCGTCGAGTCCGCTAGTGCCCGTGATGAGCGGCTCGGCTTCAACCTTGCCTTCTGCCAACGAGTGCAGCGTACCCGCAAATTCTTCCGGCGAGTAACCGAACGAGAAGCGGAAATCGAGTTCCTTCACGATGGCGATCATCGGCTTGATGAGGTCGGTCTGCATGTTGACCCCCACTACGACGATCCGTGATTGGCGCGGCGCCTCGCGTATGATGTCCTGCAGTACACCGGGAACTCCGACGCACTCGAAGATGGCCGGCGGGCGCAGAAGTCCCAACCCGAGCCAGGCATCGAAACCGGAGCGCTGCGCAGGATCCACGACGACGTGGGCGCCCAGGCGCTCGGCGAGCGCGCGCCGCATGGGGGAGAAGTCGGCGGCCACGATGGTCTCGACATTCGCTAGCCGAAGCCCCGCGATGACGGCGAGGCCAACGGGCCCGCAGCCTACCACGATGGCGGTGTCGCCGGCCTCGATGTTGGCTCGCGCGACAGCGTGAACGCCCACCGCGACGGGCTCGGTCAGGGCGGCGTGCTCGGAAGGCAGGCCATTCGGCACGGGAACCAGCATCGACTCCATCAGGAGCATGCGCTCGGCAAATCCTCCCGGAACTTCGTTCGAATAGCCGATGCCGTGGAACTCGCGGCCTCGAATCAGGAGCGCCGGGTGAACCACGCGTGTGCCCTTCGCAAGCTTGCCGCTCGCGCCGGGGCCGTAGTCCAGGACCTCCGCGCAGAACTCGTGCCCCATGATGACATCCCGAGAAAGGTCCATCACCGTGGGTGCGCCCGCTTCACGAGAAGCCTCGACCATCTCCTCACCGTGCTTCAACGCGTGGAGATCAGATCCGCAGATGCCACAGGCCAGCGTCCCAACCAGGACTTCGCCCGCCTGGGGCTCGGGTTCGGGCACCGTATCTACGACGATCTTGGCATCGCGCATGATGGCTGCTCGCATCTCGAATCCTCTCCTTTTCCTTCAACCTGGGGTCAGGTAGTTGCCTTACGGCAGATAGCGCAGTTCTTTGCGCTCGCCGGTCAGGCCCGCCTCGCTGGCGCCGCCTACGAGTGCCAGCGTGATGAGGGAAATGACCGACGGATCGGTCATGACATTCACGCAGGCGGGCTTGCCACTCGCCAGGGCACGCGAGAGCGCCGGAAGCAGATCGCCGGGATCGACGACGTGCTCCCCATGGCAGCCAAAGCCGATAGCGGCGAGGTCGTAGCGGGTCGCCCCGAGATCCGTCACGACGCGGCGGCCTTCGCCATAGATCAGATCCTGGCCGTGCGCCGACATGCCCCATTGCTGATCGTTGTTGACGACGACGACCACGGGCAACCCGTGCCTCACCATGGTGTCGAACTCCGCGAAGTTGAAGCCGACCGCCCCATCACCGAGCACGCAGATCACGCGCCTTTCCGGATGGGCGCGCTGGGCCGCGATGGCAAAAGGCATGCCGGTGCCGAGCTGTGCGAGGTAGCCGTGGGAAAGCCAATGTCCCCCCTCGTAGACCTGGGCCGCCATCTCCATCCACGACGATGTCCCGCCGCCCTCTGCGACCAGGACGCTCTCCCGCCCCGCGGCCTCGACGACGGCATCGGCGAGTACGTAGGGGTGGATCGGCGTCTTCGCCTCCTTCAGCGCGCTGCCAAACATCACACGGTGCATCTCACTGGTTGCCCGCGCGGCCTGGACCCAACTCTTGCGGGCCGGCCAGCTTCGCTCTCTCGCGACACTGCAAAGTGCTCGAACGGTCTCGCCGCAATCGGCGTTGATCGCGAGGTCGACATCGCGATTGCGGCCGATTTCTTCGGGCTCGATATCGACTTGAATCAGCTTCGCGTTTCTGGGCAGCATGCGATCGCCCGCTCCGCCCGTAAACAGCCCGAGCCGCGCGCCCAGCACCAGGATGGTATCTGGCCCGCCCGTTTTCTCCCGATCGAGCAGCGCGAGGTTCATGATGTTGCGGGCGCAGAGTGGGTGATCAGCAGGAATCAAGCCGTGGGCTCGACTGTTGGAGAACACCGGGATCTGTGCGCGCTCGACGAAGTCGAGTAGATCAGCACCGAGATTCGCCCGGAGATCGGAAAACCAGGCCCCGCTCCCTAGCAGGATTGCCGGGCGCTCTGCGGAATGGAGCCAGTCGATGGCTGTTTCCACGGCCTGAGGCGTTGGGCAAGGCCGGGTCGAGGGCGCGGTCTCGCTCGGCCAATGGATCGTTTCCTCATCCATCTGCGTGAATGCGACATCGATCGGGATCTCGAGATAGACGGGTCCCGGCCGGCCACTGGTCGCGATGCGCAGCGCCTGCGCGACCTGATCCGCAACCCGCTCGATCTTGGGGATGCGATGCGCCCATTTGGTGACGGGCGCCATCAAGGCCACCTGATCGTATCCACCCGCCAGAGGGAGCCTCTCGTCTTCGTTGGCCGGGTTCGCGCCGCCGATCACCAGCATCGGGATGGCATCGACATGGGCATTCACGACGCCGCTTACCGCGTTCGCCACACCCGGCCCCGAGGTGACGACCGCAACCCCAGGCTCGCCGGTTGCACGCGCCCAGCCATCGGCCGCATGCACGGCAGCTTGCTCGTGGCGCATATCCGTCATGGTGAAGCCACGCGCTTCGGCGGCCATGAAGATGGAATCGAGATGGCCGCCATGCAGCGTGAAGAACTGACGAATCCCCGCGCGCTCGAGCATCTCGACCAGGATCTCGCCGCCGTTCCTCTGTCCCACGATGCATCCTCCAACGGGCGTTTCGTCGCTCGTACGATAGGATAAACCAAATAATTACTTGGAAATACTTGGATCCCTACGGACGCCGACTCTCTCATGCATACAAAGACCCAAACCCTTGATTTTGGGCCGAAAAAGCTGCCTTCCCAGCGCCGCTCCCAGGAGACATTCAACGCCATGGTGGAGGCGTGTGCTTGGCTCCTGCCGCGCAAAGGATACGCCGGCACGACCACGAACCACATCGCCGAACGCGCCGGCGTGAACATCGCCTCCCTCTACGAATACTTCCCGGGCAAGGACGCGATCGTCGTGCAGGTGGCACGAGGCCTGGTGGAGCGAGTGCTGGAGCGCCTGGCACTTGGCGCGGCCGAAGTGCTGGAGGGCCGCGAGGATCAGGCGTTGCGGACGTGGATCCAACTCATCCACGACACGGTGGCGCGCGAGAAAGACCTGATCGCGGTCTTCATGTATCAGGTTCCGTACACGAACCAACTCGAACCGATCCAGGCCATCAGTGCAAGGCTTGTCGAGCAGTCTCGTCAGGTGCACGGGCACGCCGGCCACTTCTTTCGGCCGGATCTCTCGGATGCCACGCTTCAGCTCGTCATCAACCTCGTCAACTCCACCATCATGCAGCTCGTGATGAATCCACCGAAGCACTACCCGAAGCAGGAATTGTTCGACGAACTCATCGTGAAGGTGGAAGAGTGGATCGGCGACCGCCCCAACTAGAAAATCCCCGGCGCCCTTTCGGGCACCGGGGATTCCATCGAGCATCGATTCGCTAGTCGAGGATGACGTTGACCGTCACCTGGGCGTTGAAGCCAAGGCCGTGGTCCGTGGCCGTCCACTTGTACATCGTGGGGCCTGCCTCGGGGCTGAGCGTGAGGGTCTTGTTGATCTGACCCCAGTCCTCGTGGTTTCCGTCGGGGATGTCGATGGGGGAGCTGGTGAAGCCGTCGCCATCGTTGTCGCCACCCCGGATCTTGATGCTGAGCTGCGAGCTCGCGGGATCGATGGTGATCGACTGGCCGGTGAAGAACAGGTCTCCGGTCCCCTGCTCGCCCGCGCTGTAGACCTTCTTCTTGCCTCCAGCTTCGAAGATGAAGGTGAGCTCGCCATCACCGAGGTCATCGCTGTCGTCGGTGACCTTGATCATGTCGAAGCTCACCTCCACTCGGCGATTTCCCGTCTTGAAGGTTCCGCTGGCCATCGCGGTCTGTCCGAAGCCGTCCTTGGCGCAGACCTCCCAGTAGTGCTTCTTGCTGGGCGCGAGACCGAGGATCTGCGTGCTCCACTGCTTCTTCTTGCCCAATGCAAACGTGGCCTTGAGCGGCGGGAGCGTTTCGTCGCAGCGGCGGTTCGGCGGGGGAACCAAGCCGAAAACGCGCAGCTTCAGCGTCGATTCGCGGCTCGCGGTGACGTTGAACTTCGCGTGGTCCTTGCCGGGCATCACCGTGGCGTGGGTGGAAAGCTTGACCAGCTGCGCTTTCATAGGCTTCTTGAGCTTGAGGCCGCCTGCACCCAGGGCCGGTGCCTTCTGGATCTGGACGTTTCCGTTGCCACCAGGGTTCTCCGAGGCGTTGATCACCGTCACCTGACCGACCTTGGTGCCGCCCTTGCAGGCCTGCTTGCTGCCCTTGGCCTTGCCCCAGGCCTGGATCGTGTAGGTGCCCGGCTGGGTGTAGGTGTGGGTCATGACCTTGCTGCCGCCCGTGAACACGAAGGGGCCCACGCCGGGGCCATCGCCGAAGTTGATCTTGAAGCCGCAGCCCGCGCCCGTCTTGGTGAGCGTGATTGAAACGACCGTATTCTTGGGTGCCGGGTTGGGACTGGCCGTGAGGCCTGTCAGTGCACCGGGGACCGCCCACGCGGCCGTAGAGCCGGCGACGGCAAGAAGGAATCCGAAAGCGAGAGAACGAAGGGCTCGAAGATGCATGATCTGGCCTCCTGAAATTGGATGTTCAGCAGGGGAGTCGGGGCCGATGCAGATCGGGTTCAATCCTCGTTTCAATGGAAATGGCGCCCCTCCAGGGAAAGAGGCAGTCTTGGCCACACGATGAGCCGGCGTATCCTCGTTCGAGTGTCCCTCGGGGGATTGCTCGTGCTCCTGGCCGCAGGCGGCTGGATCTTCCATCTCGAGATCGGCCGCACCTTTTCGGACGACCCGACCGTATGGGAGCCGGAAATCGAGGCCTTCGAACGGGCCGATCGCGAATCGCCGCGCCGCGGGACGCCATCCTGTTCGTGGGCAGCTCGAGCATCCGCTTCTGGAATGGGCTCGCCGAGGACATGGCCCCCCTGGTCGTGATCCGCCGCGGCTTCGGGGGCGCAAAGCTGACGGATCTGGTGCACTTCGCCGATCGCGTCATCGTCCCCTATGCACCGCGCGCGATCGTGCTCCACGCGGGCGGAAACGAGCTGACCGATCTGCCGGGAAACCGACGGCGCACGCCCGAGCAGGCGCAGGCAGACTTCCGGTCGCTCGTCGCACTCATCCGGGCGCGCCTCCCGGAGGTTCCCATCTACTATCTGGCGCTGCGACCGTCACGTCTTCCGGGCGCCCGGGATCTCCTGCTCAGGCTCATCCGAGCGGATTGCGAAGCGCAGCCCGGCCTCCACTACCTCGACGCCGGTGCGGGCCTCGCCCTGGCGGACGGCTCGCCCGACCCGAGCCTGATTCGTTGGGATCGCATCCACTTGAACCGCGAGGGATACGAGGTGTGGGCGCCGCCCGTCCGCGAACGTCTGCTCCGGGATCTGGGACCCGGCCCGGGTAGGGAACGACGTTGATCGTTCTCATCACGGGTCTCGTGCCGATTCCGAGAATTCGAGGCTAGTGCGCCACCTCGGACGGTGTACTCCTCGGAATTCGGATGAGACCCGACATCGATGTCGCCGCCGATTGCCTGGTCAGACATCGTCCAACTTCCTCAGTCCCTGTCGTTTCGACTGGATCGAGGAAGTTCTTGCTCCAGTTGGCCGAGCACGGTGTCTCCGCAGGCCATCTTCGCAGAGCGGACGAACTCACTCGCGCCTTCCAGCATTCCGCCAAAGTCGCGCCAAGCCGGTACTACGCGGGGAACCAGCCGGCTGCGCCTGGGCCGAGCGCTGCGGTTTCGCCGCCGTGGGCTCCTCGATCCGGTCGAGGGCCGCCGCGAGCATTCGGTTCAGTCGATCCGCGGCTGCCGGAAGCCGAAGGATCTCGACGTGGTCTGCGTCGAAACCGTAGACGGAGACAGCTTCCTTCTGTGCCTCCTCCCGCAACTCGCTCGCTACGCTGACCACCTTGTCGTTGCAGATGCCAGGTAGGTTGTCGTCGCGGCGGAAACCGAAGATCAAGTGGTGGGGCAGGAAGGCGGGAAGCCGCCGGCGGGCCTCGGCCGCCCCGTCCCGGTAGAAGAGGCTCGTGAGGAACGCGCTTCCGGGCGCAACGTCCCGCCACGAGTAGACCACCTCAGGCGCGTACTTCACCCCTAGCGTTGCTCCGGCATGGCCGTTCCACGGCGTGGAAAGGGTGACGAAGAGCCGCAGCGCTTCGCTGCCAGTCTGTTCTGTGTGGTGGAGAAGGAAGGCGCGCGAGACCAGGCCGCCCATGCTGTGGGCGACGACGAATACCCGCTTCATGTCGAGCGTCAGCTCCAACTCCGACATCACACGACTGAGGAACCCGGCGATCTTCTGGAGCTTCGCGCCCGACGGGTAGTAGAAGATCCACGGTTGGAACCGCTCGCGATCGAGGCGGTCGATCAGATAGGTGAAGTCCTGGGGGCTGCCACCGATGCCGTGCACGAAGAGGACGGGAACCCGCTCAGGATTGAAGGGCTCGAGGAAGTAGACGCCTGCGCCGACCTCGAGCATGAAGTCGAACGGGCGCCAGAGGCCCGTGTTGGCGTTGTCCCGGCTGAACTTAGGATCGGCCAGATCGACGACCTCCCCCACGGCGCCAAGCTGGCCCAGCGTCGTACCGAGGCGGTCCTGCAATCCTTCTGCCCTGAGGCCGCGGATGTCGAGGGGGGCGGCTGCCACCACGCGATCGCCGGGGTCGATCAGGACTTGGATGTCTCGTTGAGACTCGCCTGGGCCGAGGTCGAAGGTCGTGTGCGGCTGGCTGCTGCGCGCCGGCTCGTCGGGGTCGAAACTCAGGTTGCGATTCCGGTCGACGAAGGCGGCGATCGAGTAGCGACCGGGCTGCGAAGTCGAGAAGGTAAACTCTCCCGGACGGTGCAGGACGTAATGGTCGACTAGCTTCGGATCGCTTTGCGCGGGCCATCGAACGAGGAGTGCGATGAGTGGTGCGTCCTCCTGAACGGTGGTGTCGATCCGCCCCGATAGGTGAATCGACGCCTCTGCGAGAGCTTGCTGCTCTGCGACGTCGAAGAAGACACAGCCGGTGACCACGGCGGCGAAGGCGATGACGAAGATGCTGCGCACTGAGAGTTCCTCCACGCTTTCAGTGCGAGGATGCCGCAAAGACCATGGAAGTCGAGCTTGCCAACTACACGAGAGCCCTGGCACACCGGGAGGGATTCGAACCCCCGTTCGGCGGGTTCGAGCCTAGGAGTCTGCGCGGCAGAGGGCCATTGAGGGGTGAGTCTCGCTAGTGATATGATTCATAAATAAAGGGCACTATTGGACTATCCACGTTACCCTCGCGGCGAACGGCCAGAGGGGCACGATGCGGGTCGCAGCCGAGATTCACCTCAGCAAGAGCCAGCGGGCGACGCTTCAGCAATGGT
>JAAETT010000609.1 GCA_024228115.1 bacterium | reverse complement strand
CGGTACCATGATTCGAATTAGATTTCGAAATTTAAATGATAGCCCGGATGCTGGAGAAACATTTGTGCAGGTTTTTGATGAAATTTTGCGTCAACAATTCGACGGTACCCCAGATAATACGACAATCGGGGTGGAAGTGCGCCATCCGGCGCTTAGTTATCCGGCATTTTTACCATTCATGCCGAAGAAGAAACTAAATGCGCAGTGGGTACTGGCATTATTATATAAAATTATGCAATCTGAAGAAGAATTGAATTTGGACGATGAATTATTATTATCCTTTACGTCTGTGATAGTTCCGCAGAAAGGTGCCGGGTGGCACAAACGTCAGCGAGGTCGCTGGGCTAGTTGGTTTTCGAGAATGTGCGATAAGGGAGGATGCATACAACAGATATTGAATAAAGATAATTTGTGCGCGGCGAGGGCTATCATTGTAGCCCTCGCCTATAATAATCGGGAGGCGGATCCGGCGGCGTACAAAGCTTTGCGCCGTAATGACCGAGGTGCTACGGCGCAAACCAAATCCGCCCAAGATTTGATGGACGCCGCCGGACTGCCGGATGCCCCTTGTGGCCCAGATGAAATTAAATGTATGGAGCAGGCGCTGTTGGAGCGCGGAATGTCCGTGCAGGTAAAGGTATTTGCCAAGGACTGCTGTAACGCCTTGTTATACAGCGGTACCGAAGCAAACGAGCAGGTTTACCTTTACCTGCACGATGGTCATTATGATATCGTCAAATCGCCATCCGGGTTTTTTAATTCATCCTTTTACTGCAAACACTGTGATAAAGCATATTCGAATAGATACAAACACCGCTGTAAATATGTATGCACCAAATGTGATGCCCGTGTACCTTGTGCCATTGGTGAGAGAAAGCATTGTGCCATATGTAATTGCAATTTTAATTCTGTGGAATGTTACGATAGGCATTTGGCTGTGAATCAAGGCAGTAGTAGATGTATGCGTTTTAAATTGTGCAGAATGTGCAGAAAAGGTTATCCCACAAATCGCCAACACGTGTGTGGAGCCGCAAAATGCCGCAACTGCGGCAAATTCTACAAAGAGACGCATTATTGTTTCATACAACCAATTGTGGATACACCAAACAAAAAACGGGTAGCACCAGGTCAGCAACTCG
>JAAETT010000608.1 GCA_024228115.1 bacterium | reverse complement strand
ATAAGTTTAGTATATTAGGTGCAGTAAGGATAATATCTCAATTTATAATATTGCAATGATTATTAAAATGAAGGAGGTATTGTAAATTATATGGTTTAATTATCTAATAGAAGGAAAGATTAATAAATTATATAAGATGTTAAAGTATAAGTTTAATTATTGAATGATTATTTATCTGGTTATAATTCATGATTTTGTATTATGATGCATTTTTATAGAAGTTAATGAATTATTTTTATTAATTTAATTGTATATTTTATTATAGTATTATAGGTATTTATTTTTTATTTCTTTTTTATTACTATAGAATATCGAATAATATCATTAATTCTGGTTTTATTATTATTATTGATTATTCGACTTGATAAGTTTAATGAATATTGTATAGTTTATATCTAGTTTTAGTTTTATTATAGTTTTTTATTTGTCTATTCTTTATCTTCTCCATTATTAATATTCTATTTTTATTTATCTTTATTCACTCTTTAATTATCATTGCTATTACACTATGATAGGTATTTAATTTATTAATGCAGAACATGATTAACAAATATAATGCAATGCATATTAATAAAAACGTTATTCTCTATTCTCTAACGTTAATTATTTACTTATCTTTCTTTCCATTATT
>JAAETT010000607.1 GCA_024228115.1 bacterium | reverse complement strand
GCTCCTCCAACGAGCTCTGCCCCTTGCTCGAGCCCGGAGCTAACTGGTTTTGAAGCCAGCTCACATTTGATTGGACGAGGAAGGGAACCGACGAGTTTCTGGGACACGGAGCCGAAGCAAGGCTCCGAACAAGATCCCCACTAGGTGTTTGGTGCAGGCTCCAGAGCCTGGAACCCGACGAGAGAAACGAAAGTCGGAGACGAGGGAGGAACGACGCGCCCAAGAAACAACGCTGCTCCAAGAGGGCAGGCGTCAGGGGACGTCACTGCCTGTTGACAACCGGGGGCCTGATAGGTGTTGACAACCGGGGGCCTGATAGGTGTTGGGCCTTTGGGCGGGGCTGGCCGGTGGGTCCGCTTCGGCTGCAACGGTTCGATTGGTGGTGGAATCGGCGGCGCCGGGCGTACTGCACGACGCGTCGGCGGCTTGCGAGAGCATTTCCGGCCTGGTCGTCTGCGCGGAAGGCGTGGGTGCGCGGGCGGTGAGCGGTGTGCTCGTGGCCGATCGCCGCGGGCAGCGGTTCGTCGGGGTGCGCGGCGTCCTGGCGATCGAGGGTGGCGCCCCGTTGATCGTGGAGCGAGGCACGATCGATTTCGGGGCTTCGGAGCCCGATACGCTGGCGGCCGAGCTGGTCACGCGGGGCCGCGGTGTGTTCAGGTTTCTCGATCGGGCTTATGCGGGTGGAGGCAACTGGCTGCAGGACGGTTGGCTTCATCTGAATGGCACCAATGTTGGCAGTGCTGGCGAGAGGTTCGGGCTGCGTCTTGCCGCGATGTTGCGCACCGCTGATCCCACGATCCTGCGCCAGGCATCCAAGGTGCCCGAGCCGAGCCTCCTCCTCGCAATCGGCGCTTTGGGAATCGCACGATTGACCCGGCGGGCCTGCCCGGCGTAGCATGGGTCGACGGCGCTTCGTCCTTCTTTCGGACGGGTCGCCTGCATCGCCGCGCAGGTAGGGGACGCGGTTCATTCTCGGGAGCCCTCCATGCCCGTATTGCCGCTGATCGACCTGCTAATCCTGATCGCCTGGACCGGTTTCATGTGGGCCTTCGTCCACAAAGCCCTCTGGCTAGCCCTGGGCCTATCCTTCACGGTGCTGGGCCTGACGCCTTACGATTTCGTGTTGGGCGGCAGTGTGTGCCTGTTGTTCGCCCTGGCCCTGGCGGCGCGGACCTGGATCAAGGCCAACGAGCCCGCGCTGCTCAACCGCGGACGGGTTCCGCCGCGGACGGCCGAGAGCTACGAGGCTCCCATCGAGCCCGAGGCACGGGGCGAGGCGGTCGGCGCTCAGCGCTGAAGACGGCGGGAGAACCCACCAGCCACAGCAAAGCCGCCATGGCCCACGAGGCTCATGACGGCTTGCTGGAAATCGCGGCTAAAATGCGCAACAGCCGCGGTACATACTTATCGGCGGGGCGGATGCCCGCCTGGAATCTCTGGGTCTACGAGCGGCCCGGAAGCAGGCTGGCTGCAGAAATCGCCAGTTCCCGGTAGAACCCGGCGCTGATCGCCACCACACTTCTTGCCTTGCGAATCGCACTGGCCATGTTTCGGCCTCCTGGTAGGGGAGTGGCCGGCAGGGGCTCCTGGGTGGCAGAGAAAATGCTCGGGCCGTCTCGAATCTGAGATCTCCCCGCGGGGCAACGTCGCGTCCCCAACGGCGGCCGGTATCCTCCGGCCTTTCCGAGGAACCATGCCTTCGCAACAACATCCCGACCGCCGGATCTGGCTCGATGGCGCTCTCGTCCCCTGGGCCGATGCGACCGTGCACGTGCTCTCCCACAGCCACGCCCGCGGCTCCATGGTCTTCGATTTCATGAGCGTCCACCAGACGCCTCGGGGGCCGGCGATCTTCCGGCTGTCGGATCACATCCAGCGTTTTCTCACCTCGGTCGAGCTCGTCGGGCTGCCCCTGGAGCTGGGTGCGGCGGAGCTCGAGGAAGCCTGCAAAGAGGCTGTGCGTGCGAACCCGGGCGCCAGGGTGGTGAAGATCCAGGCCTTCCTGGCCTCCGTCGAGGTCGATGTCGTGCCGGTGGATGACCATGTGGCGGTGGCTGCCGCTGCCTTCGATCCCCGTGCGGACGTGTTGGCCCACAAGCAGGGCCCTGTCCCGGCTCCGCCGGCGCAGGTGAAGATCTGGCTCGAGAAGGAGCGCAAGCAGCGGCGTCCCGACATCATGCATCCCCATGCCAAGGTGGCGGCGAACTACACTTCGCCGATGGCGGCGAAGTGGGCGGCGCGCCGGCGAGGCTATGACGAGGTGCTGCTGGTCGATGAGCATGGCTTCGTCGCCGAGGGGCCGACCACGAACTTCTTCCTGGTCGACGAGGATGGGGTGCTTCGCACGCCGCCGGAGGAATCGGTGCTCCTGGGCGTGACCCGCCGCTCGATCCTGGCGTTGGCCGAGCACGCGAAGATCCCGTTCGTTGAGGAGCCGATCAGCATCGCCGCTTTGCTAGGTGCCTCCGAAGCGTTCCTGACGGGCACCTCGGCCGGCGTCTGGCCGATCGTTTCCGTGGACGATCAGAAGCTGGGGAGTGAATGCCCCGGGCCGATCAGCCGTGCACTCGGCCAGCAGTTCAAGGAAGTCGTCGCGGGCAAGGAACCGGCCTTCGCCCGTTGGCTGCACTACGTGGACACAGAATGAGCGCTTCGGAAGGTCGAACCCAACGCATCCTCTCCGGCATCCAGCCCTCGGGCGAGCTGCACATCGGCAACTATCTGGGGGCCATGCGTCAGCATGTCGAGCTGCAGGCCAAAGGGCAGGGCATCTACTTCGTCGCCGACTATCACTCGATGACGTCGGTGCGGGATGCCGGCGAGCGCCGCGGTCTGGTGCACGATCTCGTGCTCGACTACCTCGCCTGCGGTCTGGATCCGGCGGTCTCGATCCTCTACCGCCAATCTGATCTGCCCGAAACCTGCGAGCTGGCGTGGTTGCTGACGACTGTCACGCCGATGGGGCTCCTGCAGCGCGCCCATTCCTACAAGGACAAGGTGGCCCAGGGCCTCCAGCCCGATCACGGCCTGTTCGCCTACCCGGTGCTGATGGCCGCGGACATCCTGCAGTACAACCCGGAGCTCGTGCCGGTCGGCCAGGACCAGAAGCAACATCTCGAGATGACCCGCGACATCGCCGTCAAGTTCAATCAGACCTACGGCGACGAGGTCTTCCAGCTTCCGGAGCCGCACATCCTGGATTCCGTTGCCGTGGTGCCGGGTACCGACGGGCGAAAGATGAGCAAGAGCTACGGCAACACTTTGCGGATGTTCTGGCCGAAGAAGCGGCTGCGCAAAGCCGTCATGGGCATCGTCACGGATTCGACACCGGTCGAGGATCCGAAGGATACGGACCAGACCCTCTTCTCCTTGTGGGCACTCTTCGCGACGAAGCCCGAGCGCGAGGAGATGTTCGCCCGCGCTGAAGCGGGCGGCCTGGGTTACGGCGACGTCAAGCTGGAGCTCTTCGAGCGCATCATGGACGTCTTCGGCCCGATGCGAGAGCGTCGCGACGAGCTTGCGACGCGTCCCGACGATCTCGAGGACATCCTCGCTGCGGGAGCAGGGCGTGCGCGCGAACTCTGCGCACCGATTCTGGACGCCGCTCGCAAGGTCGCGGGGCTGGGTCGTTAGGCCGTCGCCTGCTTCAGCAGTTCGCCAAGGCTCCGAATCAGGTGCTCGGCGCTCTGGGGCCGTCCGTCCGGGGATTTGGCCAGCAGCTTTCCGATCAGGTCCGCAAAGGCTTCGGGAAGCTCGATCTCGTGGATGCGTGGATCGGGCGCAGGCGTGTCGCGATGGTGGGCCGCGACATCGCCTTCCTCGAAAGGTCGGCGCGCGGTCAGTAGCTCGAAGAGCGTGACTCCCAACGCGTAGAGATCGGCCCGGTGATCGACCGCATCGGTGTCGAGGCCTTGCTCCGGCGCCATGTAGAAGGGTGTGCCGCCGGTGACGGTCGTGGCCTTGCGAACTTCGGCGGCCATCTTGGCCAGGCCGAAATCCAGGATCTTGAGCATGCGGTCTTCCGTGAAGAAGAGGTTCGCGCTCTTGATGTCCCGGTGGATGATGCCCTGGGCATGGGCGTGGCCGAGGCCGGTCGCGGCCTGGATGCCGAGCCGGGCGGCGTCCATCCAGGTCACCCGCCCCTTGGTGCGTATCAGCTGCAGCAGGTTCGAGCCGCGCAGCATCTCCATGGTGATGAAGTAGATGCCTCCCTCGGCATCCACGTCGTGCACGGTGACGATGTTCGGATGGTTGAGCCGGGCCGATGCCCGCGCTTCATGCAGGAAGAGTTCGACCGCCTTCGGATGCTTCTTCAGGCTCTCGGGTAGACGTTTCAGCGCAACGTCGCGGCCGAGGCGGCCATCGGTCGCGCGGTACACGACCCCCATGCCGCCGCTCCCGATCTGCTCATGCAACTGGTAGCGGCTCTCTTCGCCGAAGGCCTTGGCGCCCGACGAGAGATTGCCGCCGGACATCTCGTCCGCCCGCTGGCGCAGGCCTTCGATCCTCGTGTCCAGGTTCGGCATGCGCTCCGGCAGCTCGCCCCGCAAGCTCTCCATGGATTTCAGTGCGCGGTCCGGTCGGCCGGCGCGATCCAACAGCGTTGCGTGCCAGACGCGAAGCTTCGGCGTCTGCTCTTCGCCGCTGCGGGTACTCATGGCCTCGTCGGCCTTCTGGATGGCCAGCTCGTCCTTGCCCTGCTTCTGGAAGGCTTCTGCCAGGATCCGGCAGGCGCCGAAGTAGTGTTCGTCCCGCGCATCCACGCGTTGGAAACCGCGAATCGCGCGATCGATATCGCTGCGCTGCATGGCCAGACGGCCGGCTTCGTAGAAGTCACCCTTCTTCTCGAGCACATCGATCAGCAGCGGCACTTCACCGGCCTCCCGGCAACAGATGATCGCGGACTCGAAATCTCCGGCATCCATGTAGGCCTTGGCCGCTCGGAGCAGATCGCCATCGGCGTTGTACATCTCGGCGCTGCGCTCGAGATCGCCGGCCTTCTCGAACATGCGGGCGGCTTCTTCGAACTTGCCGTGGTCTGCCAGCAACTCGGCGGCCTCGAGCCGACGCCCTGCCTGTTCGAAGCGCTCGACCGCGCGCTCGATCGAGCCCTGATTGCGGTGGAAACGGGCTTCCAGCAGGGCACCGCGCTCGGCCTGGCCGCCGCGGGTCAAGGCCGCAGCTGCGACCGAGAGATCGCCGCGCAGGAAGGGCAGGGCTGCATCGTCGCATCCGACGAAGAGCAGCTCGTTCTCCTCGCTCAGATCCCACTCGAGATGCTGGGGAGCGAGATCCTCGATCTCGATTTCGCGCTCGGCGCCTCGGCCTTCGCCGGCGGCGAGCAGCTGGTGCCTGCCGGGCTTGAGACGCAGACGCACGGTTCCGTTCTTGGCCGGGCGCAGGGAATCCGGGTCGCCGGCCACGGCGACGTGGCCGGTCATGGGCTTGCCGTCCCGGCACAACTTGATGTCGACGAGACTCACATCCGGCGCCAGATCGAAGCGCACCCGGGTGACGTTCCCCGGCTCGGGCTCCACCTCGATCTCCTCGGCGACGACCTCCCCGTCGGAGAGCCGACCTTCCAGCACGACCCACCAGCTGCGGGTCGGGACCCCGCGAAATAACGTCTCGCGGGCGACGCCGTAGTGTTCGAGGGGCGTCGAGCCGCGGTCCGGAGGACGGAAGTCCCGGCCGAGCCGTCGGGCGGCGGGCCTGCTCTTCGTCAGGCGCACACAGAAGGTACCGGTGCGGCCCGGTGGCAGTTCGATCTCGACACCGAGATCAGCATCGCGGGTCAGCATGCGGCGCAGTCCGAAGGCGAGGACGATCAACAACAGGAGCCCCGCTCCGGCAAGAATCGCAAGCTCGGTCTCCTCTCCCATCTCCGAGAGGCGGGCCAGCTGCGCGAGCTCCGTCAGGCGTTCCAGTAGGGACGGATCCTCGGCGATCGCCGGCGAGGTCGCGAGCGGTTCCGTCGGGGCCTCGGCTTCCGCCCCTTCTCGCAGGTGGACCCGGGCGAGGGCTTCGTAGAGCTCCTTGCGGTTCGGTGCCTGCTCGATGGCTTCCTTCAGGGCGGCCTCGGCGTCGCTCCAACGTCCGCCCTGCTGATGGCGGGCGGCCTCGGCCTGGAGGGCTTCGACCGAGCGTCGCGGAGCCTTCTTCTCGCCTTCTTCGGCACTGCCAGGCGCACTCGCGCACAGCAGCGCGAGCGCGAGCCACCACGCCATCCATCCCCGCCTGGATCTGCATCCCATCGCGACTCGAATCGGCCAAACCTTGGCTTTGATTGAGGAATCGAATGGGGTGGAAGTTTTTTGTCGACATAGGTGTCTATATCGACTAGAGTGTCGAAAACGATCGAGGTTCCGATGCCGAAACAGGTCGATCCCAGCGCCCAGCGAGACGAGATCCGCACGGCGGCCCGCCGGGTCTTCTCTCAGCGCGGGGTTCGCGGCACGGGTCTGGCCCACGTCGCAGACGCGGCGGGCATGGGGCGCTCGAGCCTCTATCACTACTACCCGGACAAGCAGGCTCTGCTCGCCGACATGGTGCGGGAGATGCTCGAGCAGGAGCGCCTGCTCTTCCGCGGCTGTCTGCAGGGCGAAGGCCCGCCGCTGGCGCGGATCGATCGGCTGCTGGCGGCGTGCGCGAAGCTCTTCCCGGATTGGGCGGCCTTCGGGCGCATGATCCTGGATCTGCGCCTCGAGGATGTGGCCTCGCTTGGCGCGTACTTCGGCATGCTGCGAGCCGATCTGGTCGAGGTCATTGCCGAGGGGCAGGCCGATGGCAGCCTGGCCCGCGAACTCGATGCGCCGCTTCAGGCCTCGATCCTGATCGGCGCCATCGACGGGTTGCTGCTGCAACATTTCGCCGATCCAAACGCATTGCCCGACGCCGAAGCACTCGCCCGGGCGCTGCGCGACGCCGCCCACCGGTTGCTGACGCCATGAGCAGCCTGGCCTTGATGCGTTGGCTCGAAGGCTCGCCCCAGCGTTATGACGCGGGCATGCGTCTGTTGACCTTCGGGCGTGTCACGCGGCTTCACGAAGCGGTGATCGCGGCCGCCGCGCGCAAACCCGGAGATCGTGTTCTCGAAATCGGATGCGGCACAGGTTCGGTCACGGCCCGACTGGTGGCGGCGGGCGCGCAGGTCACCGCGCTCGATCAGGCGCCGGAGATGCTGGAGCAGGCACAAGCGCGGCTTCCCGAGGCGGGTGTCACGTGGCTCGAACAGACGGCCGCCGAAATCGATCGCCTGCCGGAAGCGGGCTTCGAGGCCGTCGTCCTCAGCCTGTGCCTTTCGGATATGTCCGCGAGTGAGCGCGTCTTCGTGCTCCGCGAAGCCCGCCGCCGGCTTGCCCCGGGTGGGCGCGTCGTGGTTGCGGACGAAGTGCGAGCGCCTGGCCTTCGCGGCGTGCTCCAGCGCTTCTGGCGGGTGCCCCAGGCCGCATTGGGCTGGCTCCTGGTCGGCACCATTTCGCGGCCCGTGCCTGATCTCGTCGGTGAACTGCGAGTGGCTGGCCTGGCGGTGCAGGCCGAGGAACGCTGGCTGCTCGGGAGCCTGGCCGTGATGGTCGCGGAGCCGGAACGATGAGTTGGTGGCGCGAAGTGCTTCAAGCCGGCTTCCGCTTGTTTCCCTGGCCCACCGAGCCCGGCCTGCGCACGGTCGGCCAGCCCGATGCGTCGAGCCCGGTTTTGCTCACCGGGAACTACGATCTCACCGTGCGTCGGCTGATGCACGCGTTGAAGGGCCAGGACGCCTGGGTGGTCGTGGCGCCTTCGGGCGGCATCAACGTCTGGTGCGCGGCGGCCGGCGGGCACCTCTCGACCCACCAGGTCGTGACGGCCCTGAAGACCTGCGGTGTGGCCGATCGCGTCCAGCACCGTCGCGTGATTCTTCCCCAGCTCGCAGCGACCGGCGCGCTGGCGCTCGATGTCTTCCGTCGCTGCCGCTGGAAGGTCACATTCGGCCCGGTTCGCTTGGAGGATCTCCCGGCCTACCTCGAGGCCGGGGAGAAGACGGATGCGATGCGTCGTGTGCAGTTCGGGATGCGCGAGCGCCTGGAGATGGCGGCTGCCTGGGCGGTGCCCATCGGGCTCTTGCTAGGCGGCCTGACCCTGCTGCTGCGTCCCGGCTGGGCGCTGCCCGTGGTCGCGGCCGTGGCCGCGATGGCCGTCGCCGTGTTCACGGTCTACGACCGCCTCGGCCGGGCCCGTCGCCTTGTACTGGCGGCGGCGGGTGTGGCGTCTGCTCTGGTTGCGACACTCCTGGCCGGCGGCGGTACAGCGGCCATCGTCGTGGCCATCGGACTCCCGCTGCTCCTGACCGCCATCCTGACCTTCGACTACGAGGGCAGCACCCCCACAGAGGGTGGCAGCCATTTCGAAGAGAGACGCTGGCGGATCGCTTTCGATCCCGAGCGCTGCGATGGCGTCTATCGCTGCTGGGAAGTCTGTCCGGAGGCTTGTTTCGAGAAGCTCGAGGCCGAGCGCAAGGTCGAGCACGCCCACGACGAGCGTTGTATCCGCTGCGGAGCGTGTGTCGTGCAATGCCCGAAGGATGCGCTCTTCTTCGAGGATGCCGAAGGCACACGCATCGAGCCCGAGGTGATCCGTCGCTTCAAACTCAATCTGTTGGGGCAGCGCTCCGTCGACGCCTCCTGATCAGGCCGCCCGCGGCCCGAGCTTCGAGGAAGCCGGTCGAAGCTTCACGGGCGCGGGCTTGCTCTGGATGGCGCGCACGGCTTTCGCGGCTTCTTCCAACAGGTCCTCCGTCTCCTCCCAGTCGATGCAGCCGTCGGTGATCGATACACCGAAGGCGCGCGGGCTGGCCTGCCAATCCTGCTTGCCTCCCTGGAGGTTGCTCTCGAGCATCAGGCCCATGAGGCCCGTCTGGCCCTCTCGCAACTGCTGGAGAACCGAGCGGAAGACCGAGCCCTGGTTGGCCGGATCCTTGCCCGAGTTGTCATGGGAGCAATCGACCATCACGCCGCGGGCGATGCCCTGCTCCTCCATTCTTCGTGCAGCACTCGCGATGTGTTCCCGGCTGTGGTTCGGGCCGCTGCGTCCACCGCGTAGTACGACGTGGCGGTCCGGGTTGCCTCGTGTTCGCACCACCGCGACCGAGCCATCGGGATCGATGCCGAGGAAGTGGTGGGGATGGCTCGCCGAGACCATCGCGTCGAGAGCGACCTGCAAGTCGCCTTCGGTGCCGTTCTTGAAGCCGACGGGCATCGAGAGCCCGCTCGTCATCTCGCGGTGGGTCTGGCTCTCGGTAGTGCGCGCACCGATCGCGACCCACGAGAGCAGGTCGGCCAGGAACTGCGGGATGACCGGGTCGAGTGCCTCGCTCGCACAAGGCAGGCCCATGCCGCCGATCTCGAGCAGCAGGCCTCGTGCAGCGCGCAGGCCTTCTTCGACGTCGCCGCTGCCGTCGAGATGCGGATCGCTGATCATCCCCTTCCAGCCGACCGTGGTTCGAGGCTTCTCGAAGTAGGTACGCATGACGATCAGAAGCTCCGGGAAGCGATCGGCCGCACGGCGGAGCTTTTCTGCGTAGGCCAGGCTGGTGTCCCGGTCGTGCAGGGAGCACGGGCCGACCACGAGCACGAGTCGGTCCGGATCCCGGCCGTGGAGCACGTCGCGCACGCCATCGCGGGCGGCGAGTACCTGAACACCCACGGCTTCCGGTACCGGCAACTCTGCTCGGAGGCTCGCCGGCGTGGTGAGCCGGTGGAGACTCTCGAGATTTCGATCGTGAAGCGGTTCCTGCATGGCGCGATTCCTTTGGAATGGGCAAAGAAAAAGCCCCGAGAGGGTCTCTCTCGGGGCTTAGAATTCGAAGATTGGCTGGCCTGGCTACGCCGTCAGCAATCCCCCGCCCCGGAGGTTCCAAAAAACCAACCGAAGTAGAAGGGGGAGAAGCTGTTGCGCTGCGCCAACACGATTCCCTGTGTTTACCTCGCCTACGCCATCACCGCCAGTTGGCGGCATTGGGCGATCAGCGTGCCGTCCCGGGACCAGATTTCGCCGTCTTCTTCGAGGAAGCCCTCGCGGGCCTCCAGCGTGCGGAAGATCACGAGCACATGGTCGTCGGGCTTCATCGTGGCCAGGGGCAGGGTGGTGCGCACGTGGACGGTGAGGTCGATGGTGGGCACGCCCAAGGAGGGACGCGCCAGATCGGCGGCGAAGATGGCCGGTGCCCAGGCGTCGGCGATGGCGGCGATCAGGGTGTCGTCCATCGCCCGCGGCTCGGCCAGGCGGATCCAGCCGCCGGTCAGTGCCTGGGTGCCGAGGGTTTCGCTCCAGGGCCCGGCCCCGAGCGCCGGCCGCTGGTCGTACATGCTGTGGATCGGCACCGGCGAACTAGCGTTGCGCTCCGGGAGGTCTTCCGGCAGCGCGACCTCCGGCATCACGGCGTGGTGGAGTTCGGCGGATTCCCGGGGCTTCGAGAATGCCGCAACGGCGAGCGCCTGAGGCTTGCCGTCCTGGACGAGGCGGGCGGTCACCGTGGTCATGGAGCGGCCCTGTCGTTCGACCGTGGCGTGGATCTCCGCCGGGCCCTCGGCAGGTGGGCGGAGGTAGTGGATCGTCAGCGAGCGGAGGCCGCGGCTGGGGTCGCCCACGCTGGCCTTCATGGCGTTCACCAGCAGTGCGGCGATGTATCCGCCGTTGGGCCCGCGAACGATCCACCAGCTCGGATCGATGCGAATGCTGTAGCGATCATCGCCCAGGGCGTGAACGGCGGTGTCCCGATCGAAGCGGGTTCCCGAAGCCGAGGATTCCGTCATGGGCGGGGAGGGTAGGCAAGAACCCAAGCCGTTCCAGCTAGATAGGAGCCCCAGGGCAGCTACCCTCCACCAGGAAGTCAACCAGCGGGGACGGGGTTACCAATTGACTTACCTTCGGAAAGTCAATTGGTAACCCCGTCCCCGCTGGTTGACTTCCTGGTGATCGGAGGCGTTCGTGACGGAGCGGGATGGAGACGATCTGCAGCGCCCTGCTGAGCAGGGGGCGAACCGGGGTGTCGTCCTGGTCGTTGCTCTCGTGGTCACGGGGCTCGTCACGTTCGGCGCCTATCTGAGCAGTCAGGTTCCGTCTGCGGCGCCGGACCTCGGTGAAGCCGGCACGATCCTGCCCGTTCCCCTGGAGATTCCCGAGTTCGCGCTGGTCGATGAGCAGGGCGAGCGATTCGATCTCTCGCGCCTCGCTGGCCACTGGAGCCTGCTCTTCTTTGGCTACACGTATTGCCCGGATGTCTGTCCCAACACGTTGCAGGGGCTGGCCGGTGCCCGGCGTCTTTCCGAGGAGCGCGGCCAGGCTGGAGCGCCGTTTCCGAAGGTGGTGTTCGTCTCGGTCGATCCGGAACGCGATTCCGTGGAGCGGATGCGTGAGTATCTGGCGTTCTTCGATCCCACGTTCGACGGCGCCACGGGCAGCCCTTCCGAGATCGAACCCCTGACGCGTGCCTTCGGGGTGTTCCATCGCAAGGCCGACGAAGAAGCCGAGAATGGCTATCTGGTCGAGCACTCGGCCTATGTGTTCCTGGTTGGCCCAGACGCACAGCTGCGGGCGGTTCTCCATGAGCCGCATGCGCCCGAGGAGTTCCTCGAGACCCTCGAGTTCGTTCAGTCACTGAAGGAGGGAAGCGGATGACTCGGCCCTGGTTCTGGATGTTTCTCATGCTGGCTGTCGCAGCCCCGGGATTTGCAGGTGACCTCGCAGTGACCGATGCCTGGGTTCGCCAGCCCCCGCCGGGCTCGAACGCTGCGGCCTACCTCACGCTCGCGAACCATGGCAGCGTCGCGCGTAGCCTGGTGGGTGTTCATTCAGCGCTTACCGAGAAAGCAGAGCTGCACGAAAGCAAGGTCGAAGAGGGTGTCGCCAGGATGACGCCGGTTGCAGCCGTCGAGGTGCCCGCGGGCGGAGCCGTGACCCTGGCGCCGATGGGGCTGCACATCATGCTGATCCAGCCGAAGTTGCCCGCCGTGGGCGAGAGCGTGGAGTTGGTGCTCGAACTCGACGGTGGCGAGACGCTCACCGCAATCGCCGAGGTTCGCGGGATGGGTCACGAGGCCGGTGGCGGCCACGACCATCATTAGGCGTAGCTAGTCGTCCCCCTGGGCCAGCTGACGCAGACGCTCGCCGGCGACGATCGACATCGCGGCTTGCAGGTTGTACGACGGAATGAAGCCGCGCATGGGGATGCGCAGGATGGCGTCACAGCTGTCCTGGATTTCGCGCGGGATGCCGTGACGCTCGCCGCCGACGACGAGCAAGAGCGGGCCCGTGAGGTCGATCTCCCAGGGAGAGCGGTCGCCGGTATCTTCGATGGCGACGATTCGTCGCCCAGCGGCTTTGGCGGCTGCGATGGTGGATTTCGCGGGCTCCCAGAAGACGGGCAGGAAGCGGTCGGCGCGCATCGAGGCGCGCAGGGCCTCCCGGCGCCCTTCGTGTAGGAGGGCGCCATCGACGAAGACGGCGTCCGCGCCGGAGACCTCTGCCGCACGGATCGCGAAGCCCGTGTTGCCCGGGTAAGCCAGACCGACCAACAGCCAGGCGCAGCCAGCGCCCGCCAGCACGGCCTCCTGGCTCGCGTCGGGAGGCGGGCCGGACAAGCCGAGAACTTCGGCGGGCGGATCGGTCTTGCCGAGACGCCACAAGGAACGCGCGCTCGTCGGACGTACCGGGATGCCGCGGGCGAGGGCCCGTTCGACGATGGCTCGCGCGGCGGGGTCCGAGATTTCTTCAGCGACGAGGAGTAGACGGATCGGTTCGTCCCGGTCCATGGCGAGGGCAATCTCTTCCGGACCCGAGAGTTGGCGTCGGATGGGATTCATTCAGGTCGCCGCCAGAGGAAGTAGGCATTGGCCGCCTTGCCCGGGCCGTCCGATGTGAAGCGCAGCGCGAGCGGGAGCCCGGGGGTCGTCTCGACGCGCATCAGCTCGGCGTCGTCGGCGAAGTGGGCGTAGCGGTAGACGTCCGGACGGCGATCGAAGGAGAGCAGGCGGTCGCCGGGTTCCACATCCGTGTCGCGAAGCCCTGCGTCTGCCCAGGGTCGGCGGCGTTCGACGCCGTCGGCCTGGATGCGCCAGAAGGCGAGGGCCAGGGTTCCGCCGGGGGCCACGCGTTCACCGAGGCAATGAAGTAGCGCTCTGCGGCGAGCCTCTCCGGGGACGTGGTGGAGGACGCCGAAGAGGCAGACCAGGTCGAAAGGGCCTTCAGGGAGAGCCGGGGGCTCCTCCTCGAGATCGACCTCCAGCCAGCGGCAGCGCGCAGGCACATCCGTACGGGCGGCGGCCAGCTCGAGAAGGGCCGCGGAACCGTCCACGCCGGTGTACTCCGGGGCCTCGCCCATGGCGTGGAGCTGCGCTGCAAACCGGCCGTGCCCACAACCCACGTCGAGGACGCTCCTGGGCGGCATCGGGAGCTCGCGTAGCACCCGCTTCATGCCGGCCCAGGGCCGGGTTCGCTTCGAGGCGAACAGCTTCGCCTCGGTTCGATAGAATCGCTCGTTGATCGCCCGTAGGGCGCGTACGGTCTCGGGAGACATGAGCGGGATGAGTCTATCGGCGCTGGCACGAGAGCACGACCTCGACCGGATCATCGGGGAATTGCTCGCCCTGGATGGCGAGGGCCCACTCGACGATCGTGCGCTCGATGCCATCCTGCGCCGGCACCCCAAGGATGGGCGCGGTTTTTTCTCGAAACGCGAAATCCTGCGCGCGTTTCGGGGGGCGCCGAACCGCTGGCCCGTGTCCGAGGCGGCCTTCGCGGAACGCCTGCGAACCTGCCCAACGCGTTCGCTCTCGGGGATCCTGCCGGTGACGGTGCTGACGAAGCCCCACCCGTGCCCGGGCCGCTGCATCTTCTGCCCGGACGATGTGCGCATGCCGAAGAGCTATCTGGCGGATGAGCCGGGCTGTCAACGCGCGTTGGAGAACGGCTTCGATCCCTTCCGCCAGGCGTGGAATCGCCTGCGCGCCTATCACGACATGGGCCATCGCACGGACAAGGTCGAGCTGATCGTGCTAGGCGGCACCTGGTCGGCCTACCCGGAGCGCTACCAGCGCTGGTTCGTCGCGCGTTTGTTCGAGGCGTTGAACCGCTTCGATCCTTCCCAGACGCCCCCGCCCGACGACGGACCCGAGGAGGCCGATTGGGCCCGAGTGGAGGCCGCGCACCACGCCAACGAGTCGGCCGGCTCCCGCTGCGTTGGCCTTTCCCTGGAGACCCGGCCCGATCACGTGACCGATGCCGAGGTCCTTCGGCTCAGGCGCCTCGGCGCGACGAAGGTACAGCTCGGCTTGCAGAGCCTCGATGATTCGATCCTGACGGCGAACCGCCGAGGCCATGATGTCGACGCCTCCCGCCGCGCCATGACGCGCCTGCGCGGGGTCGGTTTCAAGCTGCACGCCCACTGGATGGCGAACCTCTACGGTTCCTCGCCCGAACGCGACCAAGAAGACTTCGCCCGCCTCTTCGAGGATCCCGCGCTCTGCCCCGACGAACTCAAGATCTATCCCTGCAGCCTGCTCGAAACGGCCGAGCTGATGGACGTCTACGCCCGTGGCGGTTGGCGGCCCTACTCCCACGAAGAGCTGGTCGGCCTGCTGGCCCGATGTCTGCCCGCCGTTCCTGCGTGGTGTCGAGTGAGTCGGGTGATCCGAGACATCCCCTCGCCCGATATCGTGGTGGGCAATCGCAAGACGAATCTGCGCGAGATCGTGGAAGCCCACGTGAAAGAGCAGGGCGGCCAGCTCGCGGAGATCCGCAGCCGGGAGGTGCGTGGCGGAACGATCGACCCGGCTCGTCTGGAACTCGTCACCCGGACCTACAGGAGCGGCCTCGGCGAAGAGGTCTTCCTGGAGTTGGCCACGGCCGAGGGTCGCATCGCGGGCTTCGCCCGGCTGACGCTTCCACGCGTCGAAGCGCCGCAACCCGAACTTCGCGATCGAGCCCTGCTTCGCGAGGTTCACATCTACGGCAATGCTCGCGCGCTAGGCGAGCGTTCCGAAGGCGTTGCCCAACACGCCGGCCTGGGTCGCAAGCTGGTCGAACGAGCCGCTCAGCTCGCCGCCGAATCCGGCTATCCCTCCCTCGCCGTCATCTCCGCGGTAGGCACACGCCCCTGGTACCGCCGCCTCGGCTTCAGCGACGGCAACCTCTACCAGCACAAGTCAATTGTAAACCCCGTCCCCGCCCGTTGACTTATTGCTGGCGGAACTCGAGGGCGTCGCCCGAGAGGCGGGCGTCGGCTTCGATCTTGGTGCCTTCGGGGAATTCGCCTTCCAGGATCTTCATGGCCAGGGGATCCTGGATCATGCGCTGGAGGACGCGCTTCAGCGGACGGGCACCGTAGTGGGGGTCGTAGCCCTTGTCGGCCAACAGGGTCTTGGCTTCATCGGTGAGGGTCAGCTCGATGTGGCGATCCGCGAGCAACGCGCGCACCCGTTCGAGCTGGATGTCGACGATCCGGTCGATGTGCTCCCGCTGCAGCTGGTGGAAGAGGATCACGTCATCGACCCGGTTCAGGAATTCGGGCTTGAAGTGGGCGCGAAGCGCCTCCATCACCTGGGTTTCCATCTGATCGCGCTGGCTCTCGTCCATCTCGACCAGGAACTGGCTGCCGAGGTTCGAGGTGAGGATCAGGACGGTGTTCCGGAAATCGACGGTCCGTCCCTGGCCGTCGGTCAGGCGCCCATCGTCCAGGATCTGGAGGAGCGCGTTGAACACGTCCGGATGGGCCTTCTCGATTTCGTCGAAGAGCACCACGCTGTACGGGCGACGGCGAACGGCTTCGGTGAGGTAGCCGCCCTCGTCGTAGCCGACGTAGCCCGGAGGCGCGCCGATCAGCCGTGAGACCGAGTGCTTCTCCATGAACTCGCTCATGTCGATGCGGATCATGGCCTGCTCGTCATCGAAGAGGAACTCGGCCAGGGCTCGCGCGGTCTCGGTCTTGCCCACACCGGTGGGGCCGAGGAAGATGAACGAGCCGATCGGCCGGTTCGGATCCTGCAGGCCTGCGCGGGCCCGGCGCACGGCGTTCGAGACGACTTCGAGTGCCTCGTCCTGGCCGACCACCCGGTTGCGCAGGCCGTCTTCCATACGGAGCAGCTTGTCCTGCTCGCCTTCCATCATCTTGGAGACGGGAATGCCCGTCCACTTCGAGACGATCTCGGCGATCTCTTCGGCGGTGACTTCCTCGGAGAGCACGGAGCCCTCTTTCTGGAGATCGTCGAGGCGGGCTTGCTCCGCCTCCACGTCCTGGTCGAGCTGCAGCAGCAATCCGTACTGGATCTCCGCCGCTCGCTCGAGGTCGCCTCCTCGCTGAGCGCGCTGGAGCTCGGCGGTGAGCGTCTCGCGCTCCTCCTTCAGCTCGCGCACTCGGGAGATCGCGCCCTTCTCGTTGTCCCAGCGGGTCTTCAGTGTGCCGGCCTCGTCCTGGAGCTCGGCGATCTCTCCGCCGATCTTCTCGAGGCGCTCGGTGCTGACCTTGTCGGATTCCTTCTTGAGTGCCTCGCGCTCGATCTCCAGCTGGGTGCGCTTGCGCTCCAGCTGGTCGAGCTCCTCGGGCATCGAATCGATCTGCACCCGCACGCGACTGGCCGCCTCGTCCATCAGGTCGATGGCCTTGTCCGGCAGGAAGCGATCGGAGATGTAACGGTGGGAAAGGCTTGCGGCGGCGACGAGCGCGGCATCGTGGATGCGCACACCGTGGTGCACCTCGTAGCGCTCCTTCAGGCCGCGCAGAATGGAGACGGTGTCCTCCACGCTGGGTTCGCCGACCACCACGGGCTGGAAGCGCCGTTCCAGCGCCGCGTCCTTTTCGACATGCTTGCGGTATTCGTCGAGGGTCGTGGCGCCGACGCAGCGCAGATCACCACGTGCGAGGGCGGGCTTCAACATGTTGGCGGCATCTGCCGCGCCCTCCGCTGCACCGGCGCCAACGATGGTATGCAGCTCGTCGATGAAGAGGATGATCTGGCCATCGGATTCCGCGACTTCGCGCAGCACGGCCTTGAGCCGATCCTCGAATTCTCCGCGGTATTTGGAGCCGGCGATCAGTGCGCCGATATCCAGCGAAACCACACGCCGATCATTCAGGGTTTCGGGCACGTCCCCGGCCACGATGCGTTGGGCGAGGCCTTCGACGATCGCCGTCTTGCCGACGCCGGGTTCGCCAATCAGGACCGGATTGTTCTTCGTGCGACGCGATAGCACCTGGATGACACGACGGATTTCCTCGTCGCGCCCGATCACCGGATCGAGCTTCCCGGTGCGGGAGATCTCCGTGAGATCCCGTCCGAATTTCGCGAGCGCCTGGTACTTCGATTCCGGGTCCTGATCCGTGACCGGCGCGCTTCCGCGGACGCTCTCGAGCGCCTGCTCCACGGCTTCGCGAGAAGCGCCGCTCTCGCGCAACAGCCGCCCGCAATCGTCCTGTGTGTCGTGGACGATGGCGAGCAACAGGTGCTCGGTGGAGACATACTCGTCCTTGCGCGCCGTCGCTTCCTCGAACGCACGGTCGAGGATGCGCTGAAGGCCAGGCGACATCGTCGGCTGGCTCCCGCCATGGACCTTGGGCATCGCCTCGAGCAGGCGCTCGACCTCGCCCTGCAGCGCATCGAGGGAAACCCCGATCTTCTGGAGGATCGGGATCGTGCTGCCCTCGGGCTGGCTGAGCAGCTCCCGCAGCAAATGTGCAGAGGCGATCTGGCTATGCCCACGGGCAGTCGCCTGGCTCTGGGCTTCGGAGAGGGCTTCCTGGCTCTTCAGGGTGAGCTTGTCAAGACGCATGAACGAAGCCTATGCACGACGCCCCTGCTGGCAAGTTCGGCCCTGCGGAGGCCCTATCCAGTCGGCTTCAGCGCGACGAGCTGCTCCGAGCCGCCACGGCGTACCACCAGGATGGCGCCCGCCTTCTTTTCGCCAATGTGCTTGCGGAATTCGGCCACGCCACCGACCGGGTGGCGGTTCACCTCCACGATCAGGTCACCGCGGCGCAAGCCGGCTTCTTCGGCCGGGCTCGTAGGTTCGACCGAACTCACGACCACACCGGCCTCGGCCTCTTCCAGACCGAGCTGCTCTGCGATCTCCGGGGTCAGGCGTTGTACGGCGAGACCGTAGGTGCCGGTCTCCTCGTCTTCACCGGGCCCCGCATCCGCGATTTCGTCCGGATCGAGTTCGGCGAGGGTCACATCCAGCTTCTTGCGCTTGCCCTCACGGACGACCACCACCTCGGCAGCACTTCCGACCGGGGTGGAGGCGACCAGCTTCGGCAGCTCCGGCATCTCGGTGACGGCCGAGCCGTTGAACTCCACGATCACGTCGTAGCGTTGGATCCCGGCTCGCTCCGCCGGGCTACCCGGCTCGACGCTCGCGACCAACGCGCCTTCGAGGTTCTCGAGGTCGAGAAGTTCCTTCTTGTCCGCGTCGATGGGCTGGATGCCGACACCCAGGTAGCCACGCGCGACGCGTCCCTTGTTTTCGAGCTGGGGCAGGATCGTCTTTGCCAGGTTGATCGGCACCGCAAAGCCGATCGTGTTCGCCCGCGGGTTGATGGCCGTATTGATACCGACGACCTCGCCCTTCAGGTTCAGCAGCGGCCCGCCCGAGTTGCCCGGGTTGATCGCTGCATCGGTCTGGAGGAAGTCATCGAAGCGTCGCGACTCATCCCGATTGATCTGGCGATGCTTCGCGGAAATGATGCCGGCGGTGACGGTGTGCTCGAGCCCGAAGGGGTTTCCGACGGCCACGACCCAATCGCCGGGACGCATGGCGTCCGAATCTCCGAAGGCGAGGGCACTGAGTTCGACCTCGGACTCGACCTTGATGAGGGCGAGATCGGTCTTCGGATCCCGGCCGACCACCTTCGCTTCGAGAACCGTATCGTCGCTGAAATGGACACTGATCTCATCGACGTCGGCAACGACGTGGTTGTTGGTGACGATGTAGCCGTCGGTTCGGATCACGAATCCGGTGCCGAGGCTCGGCACCTGGCGCGGGCCGCGGAAGAGGGGCTGCATTCCGAAGAACTCTTCGAGGCCGCCCCGCGGCCCTCGGCCCGTGGCGCCGACCGTCTTCTTCGTCTGGATGTTGACGATGGCGGGCGAGACCCGCTCCGCCAGGTCCGCGAAGCTCGGCGGGGCTCCGATCGGAGGCGCCACGGCCACGTCGCCTGAGCCTTCCTTCCAGAGCGCCGGGGTGGCGAGGGCCGGCCCGTTCTCGGTCGGGTCGAACGCCTCCACGGCCCGGGCCACGTTGTCCCGCACGTTGATGTCGATCTGGACCGCGCCGGAGGCGAGCAGCAACGCGATGGCCGCCCCTCCGAACAAGATCCAACGCAGAGTCCGAGACATTCGCATGGGTCGCTGATTCTCCTCGCGCGGTCTTCCGGGCTCTTCCCGGCTTTCCGCTCGAAACTTGGGTCCAGTATGACGCCGCTCGGGGCCCGAGGGTTCCAAGCCATCCGGCTTCTGCCCATGCTGGGCATCCGGCTTTTGCCCCCGCCGGGCGACCCCCACGGCCGCTCAGGAAAGCGGAACGTTCAAATGGTATCGGCGTTGCCCGCGTGTAACCACGACCTGTGTCTGGGCCTGGCCGCGCATATCGATCACCGCCCTTCTGAGGGCGCTCTCGTCTTCGAGCACGCGCCCGCCGATCGCGAGGATCCGGTCGCCGGGCTCGAAGCCGATCCTGGCCGCACCGCTGCCCTCTCGGACGGAATCCACCCTGTAGTGGCCCTCATCGGGCGAGAGACCGAGGCCCAACAACTCCACGCTGAGGTTTCCGATGGTCTCCGCCGAAACCTCCTCGGCCCGCGAGCTGAATTCATGCCTCTTGCCGCCACGCTGAATCGTCAGCCGGTGGTTCTGGCCCGGCGTGCTGCGGCCCAGGATGTCGTAGAGCTCACGCGCGGAGCCCACGGCGGATTCGTCGAAATGGGTGATCACATCGCTGCGTGCGAGGCCGCTTCCGGCACTCGGGCCGCCCTTGCGCACCCGGCTCACGACGGCGCCGCGGGTGCGTTCGGGCAAGGCGAGGAGTTCCGAGAGGCGCGGATCCAGGTCCTGGAGATCGAGCCCCAGCCAGACGGGTGTGACCTCGCCCTTGGTGATCAGCTCGGCCACGATGCGTTTGGCCACATCGATGGGGATCGCGAAACCGATGCCCTGGGCGCCGCCACCGTAGATCGCGGTGTTGACGCCGACCAGCTGGCCATTCGCATTCAAGAGTGGCCCGCCGGAGTTGCCAGGATTGATCGAAGCGTCTGTTTGAAGAAAGCCATGGTAGGTGCGGTCGTCCGCGCGAAGCGAACGGTTCAGTGCAGAGACGACACCGGTCGTCACCGTATTCGACAACCCGAACGGATTTCCGATGGCAATCACCGGCTCGCCTACCATCAAATCCCCGGAGCTCCCCGGGGCCACCCAGGGGATGTCTTCCTCCGTCAGGAGTCGAAGCACAGCAAGATCGTTGTTCGGGTCCGCACCGACCAGTTCCGCCTCGAACTCGCGTCCGTCAGCCAGGGTGACACGAATGACGTCCGCCCGGGCCACCACGTGTTCGTTCGTCAGCACATGCCGCGCATCGTCGATGACCACACCGGAGCCGAGGCTCTGGGCGCGTTGGCGCAGACGCGGCTCGGAGAAGTCGCGAAAGAAGCGCTCGAAGAACGGGTCGCCGCGAAAGGGGGTCGAACGCCGACGCCGGGCGACCTGTTCGGTCGTGATGTTCACGACCGCCGGCCCG
>JAAETT010000606.1 GCA_024228115.1 bacterium | reverse complement strand
GGAAGAAAGCAATGGGTCCGGTAGTGGCCGTGATAGAAGCTGAATGCCTGCTGGCCGTAGGTGGGGTCTACGGTGGGATCGAAGTCGAGGGTCACGGTCTTGGCACGACGACCGAGGCGGCGCCGATGCCGGTCGATCACCCGAAATCGAGCCGATGGGAGGCGTTCGCTGCGGAGGCGGGCGTCGGGCAGGGTGAGACGGACAAGATCCGCAACGCCCATCGGCTCGATTTCGGGTGATCGGCCGGCTCATCCAACGAAAAGCGGGGTCAGCTGCTGCCAGCCAACCCCGCGAAAACCCTGGTGGAGCTGAGGGGAGTCGAACCCCTGACCTCTTGAATACCGTTTCCGGGATCGTTGCGGGCTGGGTTTCGCCCTTTCTTACCAAGTGCCGCTTGGTTGGCACACCAACCGGCACATCACTTCCGGGTAGAATGCGACTCATGAGCAAGCACGAGAGCGAGCGGCTCGGCTGGATCGAGCGGGCGTACGGGGCGCTCCCGCTTTCGCCCTGGGCGGTGGGAGGGGCGATTGCCGGTGTGCTCGTGTTGGCGTTCGGCGTGAGCGAGCTCGCGTTCGGCCGCCACCTCTTGCTGCTCGAGGTCGAGGACACGATCGCGACGATGATGCGCTTTCAGGCCCGCACAGCGGTCGCGAACATGCTGCTCGCGGCGTTCCTGCCCACCGCCTACATCTATCTGCTTCGGGGCCACCGCGGGACGCTCGGCGCTTTGCGGAGCGACCTCGGCTGCTCCGACACGGAGTTCGCCGCCTTGATCGCCCGGATCGGCAACTACAACCCCCTGGCACTGGGACTCTCAGGCCTCGCTGGCGTCGGCTGTGTGCTCCTGATGACGCGCGTGACGACCCCCGCGCACATCGATCCCTGGCAATGGAGCGCACTGCCGCATGAAATGCGCTGGACCCGGGTGCTCGTCCCGTGGGTTGGCTGGTGGATCGGCGTCTTGATCCTCGCCGTGTCTGTCGAATCGAACCGCCTGGCACCGCTCGCATCGCGCCTCTCGCGCGTCGACCTGCCCGACCTGCGACCCTTCCGCCCCTTCACGCGTCAGGCGCTGCTCAACACGCTGCTCATGATCCTGTTCGGGGCCTTCGGCCTGCTGACCATCGCCGAAAGCGGCTCGTGGGCCCTGGTGCTCGGCTTCTGGATCGTCTCGATGGGGGCCATGGCAATCGGCCTGGTGGTCTGGCTCCTTCCAGTCTTCCGCGTCGTTCGGGACGCAAAGCGGAGCGAGCTCGACTGGTGCCGCGACGCCCTGGTCCGGGAGGGCGCGAAGCTCCGCGAGGGAGGCGCCCTGCGCTCTCGTGTGTCCGAACTGGTGGCCTGGGAAGAACGCGTCCAGTCCATCGGCGAATGGCCCATCGACTCGCCAGCGTTGCGCAAGATCCTGCTCTACTCGCTGATCCCGCTCGGCTCGTGGGCGGGCGGAGCACTGGTAGAGCGCTTCATCGATTCGCTACTCGGCTGAGGGGGCTGCGTTTCCCGGGGGTTCCATGAGTTCGAGCTACACCGCATTCGCCTCGGATCTGCCGCCGGACCGGATCGTGTTCCGGTCTGCGGAGGAAAACGAGGAAACGATGGGGCGCTGCGGCGTGACGCAGGAGACGCGGCAGGTCGGGAAGGGGCCCTTCCGATGCGAGATGGCCGTGACGATGACCCCACTCGCTGACCTCTACGCGGATCGGTTCAACCGCGCGTTCTCGATGCGTCTCGAGTCGCCACCTGGGATGGTCGGTCTCCTGGTTCTGCGGAGCGCGGGCGGCTCCATGCGGGCCTGCGGCGTGCCAGCGGCCAACGAAAGGCTGCTCGTGATCCCGGACGGATGCGGGGTGGACATCGCTTCATCCGGGCTGGGCGGATCCGACGCCCTGACGATGCCGAAGGCCCGTTTCGCAGCAATGGCTGAGGTCCTCTGCCCCACGACGGACGCCGTGTTGCCGGAGCAGACCGCGACGATCCAAGGAGACACCGGCGAGCTGCAGGCGCTGCGGAACGGCCTGCTCCACTGCTTGGCCCATCCGGATCGAGACCCTCGTCAGGAAGGGCTCTCGAACCTCCTGGCCACCACGATCGCGTGGGAGGGAACCCCCCGCGACGGCGTCAGGCCCGAGCGGTTGTCCGTCGGGGCGGCCCGCGCTCGAATCGCCAAGCTCGCCCAGGAGCACATCGAGGAGGAGGCCGCGTGAGCTGGCGTCTGGGTCGTTGGATGATGGTCGTCGCGCTCCTGCTTCCGGGTGCCGCCCCGGCCACCGACTACGTCGAGGCCGAGTCCACGGCGACGGAGCGCATTGAGCATGCGACCACGCCGCTCACCTACGCATTGGGGCGCGCTCGAGAACGCCGGGCAAAACGGCGGGAGTGGCTGAAGGATGCGCCGCCCTTCTGGAAGGACGCGCGGCTCGATCTGCACTCGCGCACCTACGGCTTCGAGCGCCTCGACCCGGACGGCGCGCGCCACGAGACATGGGCCACCGGTGGCTGGCTGGCCTTCGAGTCCGGCCGCTTTCGGGAACGCCTCGCGGTGGGCGCGACCCTTCACACCTCGCAGAAGCTCTACGGGCCCCAGGATCGCGACGGCCTGTTCATGCTGCGCCCGCGGCAAACCGGCCTCACCGTGCTGGGCGAAGCCTGGGCGGATCTGCGCCTGGACGATCAGACCTCCTTTCGGGCTTGGCGCCAGAAGCTCGACCTCCCGTATCTGAACGGCCAGGACAGCCGAATGATCCCGAATACCTTCCAGGCCTACGTCTTGCGGCGGCGGGCGGAGAACGTGGGATTCGTGGCCGGCCACGTGAGCCACATGAAGCGACGCAGCTCGCGAGAGTTCGCCTCGATGGCCGAAGCCGCGGGGGTCGATGCCGAGCGCGGGCTCAGCGTGGTGGGCGCGCGTTGGGCACCGCGGGAGGGCTTTTACATCGGTGCGCTGAATCTCGTGGCCTGGGACCTGATGAACACCGTGTACGGCGAGGCGCAGGTGAGCCACACGTTCGCGAACGAACTCTCCCTCATCCTGCGCGGGCAGCTCACCCACCAGAGCAGCATCGGCGATGAGCGCTTGCTCGGCGGCTCGTTCAGCACCCAGCACCTGGGCCTGAAGGGCCAGCTCGCCTACCGGGGCGTGAAGCTCTCGCTGATGGGGGGCTCGACCGGCCACGGCGCGGCCATCCGCAGCCCGTGGGGCGGCCGGCCGGGCTTCCTCTCGCTGATGCGCGAGGATTTCGACCGGGCCGGGGAGCGCGCCTTCGGGCTCGGGCTCGACGTCGATTTCGCGCGGGTCGGTGCCGACGGCTGGAGCGGCTTCCTGCGCTTCGCCCGCGGGCGGGGCGGCGAGAACGCTGCCAGCGGGGTCGAGCTTCCGACCCGCTGGGAACTCGATGCGACGCTCGACTACCGCCCGGAGACTGGCCTGCTCGAGAACTTCTGGCTGCGCCTGCGCTTCGCGACCCTGAACGAGCGCGGTGCGAGCCGCACCGGACGCGATGTCCGGGTGATCGTCAACTACGACATCCCGATTCTCTGAGCCACGGGCTCAGGCCGAGGGCACGGCGAGCACCGGACATGGCGCGCGGCGCACCACGCGCTCGGTGTGGCTACCGCGGAAGGCGTCGAGCACGCCGTCCTGGCCGTTGGTGGGCATGACGATCAGGTCCGCCTGCTCGGCGGCGGCGAGGATGGCCTCGACCACGTCGCCCTCGGCGCTGGCGGGGCGGAGCGAAAAGGCGTCGCTTTCGGGCAGGGCGGGAACCGCAGGCTCCCCGCCCACGTGCAGCAGCGTGATCTCGACGGGCCTCTCGCCGATCGCCTCCGCGGCGCGGGTGGCGCGCAGGATGGCGCCCTGGGGATCGGGCCGTTCGTCCACGGGCACGAGGATGCGGCGCAGCGTCAGGCTTCCGTTGGCCGGATCCACGAAGCCCCGACCGCTCGCGGGAACGAAGAGCGTCATCGTGTTCGAGCGCCGCGCCAGGCGCTCGGCGACGGACGGGCGCAGCCAACGCGCGAGGCCATCCCGACCCTCCGTCGCCATGACGACGAGCTCCGGCTCCAGCCTCTGAATCTCGGCGAAGCAGGCCCGCGCGGGGTTTCCGCCCGCCTGGCCCTTCGACACGTGGACCGAGAGCTCGTCCAGTACGGCGGAGCGCGGGCTTCCCGCTTCGAGCAGGCCCCAGCGTTCGAGCGTGCGCCTCACGGGCGGGAGCTTCTCCCAATCTTCGGTGGGGCTGCCTCCGGCGTGAAAGATCGTCAGGCGGGTCTGGCGAACCAGGGCCACGACCAGTGCGTGGGCAAACGCGCGGTCGCTGGCCTCGCTGAAATCGGTGGGGTGGAAGACAGAATCGACGAACGGAACGGGCAGCGGTTGCAGCAACGGTTGACTCCTGGGCTAGCTCTCGGAGGGGACGCTGAAGAAGATGGCGTAGAGCACGGGCACGAGCACCATCGTGAGCACCGTGGCCACCACCAGGCCGCCGATGATCGTCACGGCCATGGCGACGAAGAAGGCATCGGGTAGCAGCGGGATCATGCCGAGTGCCGTGGTCACCGCAGCCATCGCCACTGGCCGCAGGCGGCTGACGCCAGAATCCATGATGGCCTGGAATTCGGACTTGTCCCCGCGCTTCTGCAGCTCGATCTCGTCGATCAGCACGATCGCGTTCTTGATCAGCATGCCCATCAGCGAGAGGAAGCCGAGCAGCGCCATGAAGCCGAAGGGCTGGCCGGTAAGCAACAGGCCGCCCGCGACGCCGATCAAGGCCAGGGGGACGCACAGGAAGATCATCGTCGGCTGGCGCAGAGAGTTGAACAGCACGACCACGATCAGGAACATCAGCAGCACGAAGAGCGGAATCGAGCCGGCCAGCGCGGCCTGGGCGTCGCCGGAGCTCTCGTACTCGCCGCCCCACTCGATCACGTAGCCGGTGGGGAGCTCGAGGGCCTCGATCTGCGGCCGGATTCGCGCGAACACCGTACTCGCCGGGCCGCTCGCCGGGTCTGCGTGCACGGTGATGGTGCGCTTGCGGTCTCGGCGCCAGACCATGTCGTCTTCGAAGCCGGTCTCGAAGCCCGAAACCACCTGGCGCAGCGGAATCGAGCGACCGGCGGCTGGGCTCCAGATCTGCCGGTCGTTGATGCTCGAGACGTCGCCGCGTTCCTCCGCCGGCGCGCGAAACAGGATGGGAAGCAGCTCGTCGCCCTCGCGGAAGACGCCGATGGTCACGCCGTCGAAGCCCGCCTTGACGGCGTCCGCCACGCCTTCACGGGTGATTCCAGCGCGGCTCGCCTCCTCGTCGGCCAGGTCCACGTTCAGCACCTTGACCCGCTCGCCCCAATCCGAGCGGATGCCCTTGGCGGCGGGATCTGCCGCCAGGATGGCGAGCACCTCGCCCTCGATGCGGCGCAGCTCGTTCGGGTCCTCCCCGCTCATGCGCACCTGGATCTTTCCGCCCTCGCCGGGTCCCAGCAGAAAGCGCTTGCCGTTCACCAATGCGTCCGGATGGGAGAGGCGCAGCGCGGCCTCGGCATCGGTGATCAGGCCCGGAATGGCCGTGTAATCCTCGGGCGCCACGTCCACCAGGAATTGCGCGTAGGAGGAGTTCGTCTTCTCGGGGGCATACGTGAGCAGGAAGCGCATTCCGCCCGCCCCGACCAGTGAAGAGACGTGGGTGATCTTTTCCTGCTCGAGCAGGTACTGCTCCACCCCAGTGACGGCCTGGTTGGTGGTATCGATGTGGGTGCCCTGGGGCATCCAGAAATCGAGCATGAACTGGGGGCGCGTCGAGTCGGGGAAGAAGCTGCGGTCGACGAAGCCGAAGCCGTAGAGGGAGACGGCGAACAGGCCGACCACACAGGCCACGGTCACCCAGCGCATGCGGATGCAGCCGCGCAGGATCGCGCTGTAGGCGGCGTAGAAACGGCCGGCATAGGGGTCGCCTCCCCCGCCTTCGGGGGCCTTCAGGAACATCACGCAGAGCACGGGAGTGACGGTCACCGCGGTCACCCAGCTCAACCCCAGGGAGACCAGCACCACCTGGAAGAGCGAACGGCAGTACTCCCCGGTGGAATCGTCCGAGGTTCCGATCGCGGCAAAGGCCATGATCGCCACGGCGGTGGCCCCGAGCAACGGCATCGAGGTCTGGCTCACCACTTCACGCGCGGCGTCCTCGGCGGCCTGACCTTCCTGCAGGCGTACCAGCATGCCATCCACCACGACGATCGCGTTGTCGACGAGCATGCCCAGGGCAATGATCAGCGCGCCGAGCGAGATGCGCTCCAGCGCCACCCCCATCGGCCCCAGGAAGATGAAGGTTCCTGTGATGGTCAGGAACAGGATGAAGCCGATCAACAGACCGCTTCGCACGCCCATGAAGAAGAGCAACACCACCACGACGATCGCCACCGCCTGCATCAGACTGACGGTGAAGCCCTCGATGGCGGTGACCACTGCCGCCGACTGGAGCGAAACCACGCCGACTTCGATGCCCAGGGGCCACTGGTCGCGTAGCTCGATCGCCCGGGCGTTCACCAGCTCGCCCATCGTCACCACGTTGCCGCCCGAGAGCGTCGAAATGCCGAGACCGATGGCGACGTGGCCGTCGTAGCGCAGGATCTTGGCCTGCGGCTCGACGTAGCCGCGGCGTACCGAGGCGATGTCGCGCAGCCGGATCTGGGAACCGCTCGCCCCTCCGCTGATCCGCAGGTTCTCGAAGTCCTCGACGGAGTCGAACAGGCCACCCGGCTGGATGGCAATGAACTCGGGCCCCACCTCGACCCGCCCGGCGTCGGCCACCAGGTTGCGGGCTCGCAGCTCGGCCATCACCGCCTCCATCGGAACGTTCAGCTGGGACATCCGCTCTCTCGAGGGCTCGACGTAGATGGCCTCGGTACGCTCGCCCCACAGCTCGATCTTGGCCACGTCCTGCACCAGCAGGAGCTCGCGGCGCAGCAGCTCGACGAAATCCTTGAGCTCGGCGTAGTTGTACTCGGGGCCGTAGACGGCGACGAACACGCCGTAGACGTCTCCGAAGTCGTCGATCACGAGGGATGGGCCCGCGCCGGGCGGGAGGTTGCGTTGCGCGTCGCCGACCTTTCGTCGCAGCTCGTCCCACACCTGCGGAAGGCGGGCCCTGTCGTACTGGTCCTTGATCGAGACGGTGAGCGTCGAGAGCCCGCGGTCGGATTTCGACGTCACCTCCTTCAGCTGGGCCAGCTGCTGCACCGCCAGCTCCATCTCGTCGCTCACCTCGTTCTCCACCTCGTAGGCGGAGGCTCCCGGGTACGGCGTGATGACGAGTGCATCCTTGATGGTGAACTCGGGATCCTCGAGGCGGGACAGGCTCTGGAAGGCATTGAGCCCCCCGAAGATCATGACCGCCGTCAGCACGAGGGTGACGGTCCGGTTGCGCAGGGCGATGTCGGCGAAGTTCATGTTGGCCTCAGTCGCCTGCCCGCGAGATCTGCATGCCTTCGCGCAGGTGGTGGACGCCGGAGACGGCCACCCAATCGCCTGGCGCGAGGCCCGACGTCACGCTCACGCGGTCGCCGGCCAACTCGCCCACGGAGATGGCCCGTCGGCTGACGGTCATGGCGCTCGGGTCCACGACCCACACGTAGGACGCTCCGTTCTCGTCGGCCAGGACGGAGCTGGCGGGCAGGCTCAGGCCGGAGCCCAGCTCCTCCGGTGCGCGGATCGTGACCTTGGCGGTCATGCCCGGCAGCACGCGGGTATCGGTCGGCGGATCGAAGGCCAGTGTGACCTGAAAGGTGCGGGTGGTCGGATCGGCGCTGGTCGAGAATTCCTTCACCCGTGCCGGGAAGCTTCGGTCCGGCAGCGCGGTCAGGAGGACCATGGGGTCGATGCGTCGCGTTACCTCCGCGTTGTCTCCAGTGTCCTGCCCCCTCTGCAGGATGTCCCGCTCGGGCACGTCGACCACGATCTCCAGGCTCGTATCGTCTTCGAGCAGCACGACGGGCTGCTTCGCCTGCACGTTCTCGAAGTCTTCGACCAGCTTGCGCGCGACTGCGCCGGAGAAGGGCGCGCGCAGCACGGTGTCCTCGACGGCCTTCTGCGCCTCGCGAAGGTCGGCCTCGGCGATCTCGAGCAGGCGCTGCTTTCTTTCGCGCTCGGCCTCCGGAGTGACGCCCTCGTCGTAGAGCGTCTTGGCGCGCTTGTACTCGCTGCGGGCGTGGTTCGTCTTGGCCTGCGCCTTGTCGAGCCGCGCGTCGTAGTCCCGCGCATCCAAGCTCGCGAGGACGGTGCCTGTCTCGACCTCCTGGCCTTCCTCGACCGGGAACGCGTCGAGCTTGCCGGCCACCTCGAAGGCGAGCTCGGCACTCTGGGCGGCCCCGATCGTACCGGGGTATTCGCGGCGCGCGCCTTCGCCCCCGCCCCCGATCTCGAGGATCTTGATCGGCCGGACGACTTCGGCCGGAGGCGGAGCCTCGTCGCCGCAGCCGACCGGAATGGCCAGGGCGAGCCCGGCCAGCAGGGCCGAGCCCGCTTGGAGCACCTTGGTGCGCAGCTTCATCATCGGTTCCTCTCTACGGAGCCTCGACGAGGGCGGTGGCCGCCTGGTCGCCTCCCCAGTGGATCATTTCGTCGGCGGTGAGCCAGCACCCTAGTATACGTCGTAACGATTCGACTTCGGCATTTCTATCCACATTGCGACAACATCGCTGCGCGGCTCGGAGACGATGATGCGCGTCTCAGGCGAGAGATCGTGCAGTACCCGAGGGCGTTCGCGATCGATCTGGCGGCAGGCTACCGTCGCATCCGATTGAAGGAGAAACGAAATGCTCGAAGCCACTCATCGCTACTTCAATCAGGCCGCAGATGTGTTGAATTTGGCTCCGAAGGTGCGGGACATCCTGCTCACGCCCAATCGTGTCGTGAAGGTCGAGATCGTCGAAGAGGCCGACGACGGCCAGCTGATGCACTACACCGGTTACCGCGCGCAGCACAACAGCAACCGCGGGCCCTGCAAGGGCGGCCTCCGCTACCACCCGTCGATGGACGAGGGCCACGCGACGGCCCTCGCGAGCCTGATGACCTGGAAGACCGCCATCGTCGACGTGCCCTTCGGCGGCGCCAAGGGCGGCATCGACTGCGACCCCAGCAAGATGAGCCGCTTCGAGCTCGAGCGCGTCACGCGGCACTTCGTCGATCGGTGCAAGGAGATCATCGGGCCCAACATCGACATCCCGGCGCCCGACGTCAACACCAACGCCGATGTCATGGCCTGGATCATGGACGAGTACTCGAAGCACTACGGCTTCTCGCCCGCGGTCGTCACCGGCAAGCCCCTGCACCTGTTCGGCTCTGACGGCCGAGACGAAGCCACTGGACGAGGCGTCATGTATGCGCTCGAAGAGGCGCTCAGCGACCGAGGCATGGATCTCTCGGGAACGACGGTGGCGCTACAGGGATTCGGCAACGTCGGCAGCCACGCCGCCCGACTGATCGCCGAACGGGGTGGCAAGATCCTCGCCGTCGCGGACCACATGGGCGCCGTATCGAACGATGCCGGCCTCGACGTGCCGGCACTTGTGGCGTGGGCGGCCGAGCACCGAACGGTCCATGGCTTCGGGGGCGGCGACGCCTTCGACGGGGCCGAGATCATGGCCTGGCCTGCCGATGTCCTGATCCCAGCCGCGCTCGAGGACTCGATCGACGAGAAGAACGCGCCCCAGGTCAAGGCGAAGATCATCGTCGAAGCCGCGAACGCGCCGACGACCCCGGACGCGAATGCGATCCTGACCGACGCGGGTGTGACGATCGTCCCGGACATCCTCGCGAATGCAGGCGGTGTGACGGTCAGCTACTTCGAGTGGGCGCAGAACATCCAGCAGTTCCGGTGGGAGCTCGACCGCGTGAACAGCGAGCTCGAGAAGAGCATGCGTCGAGCCTACGCGAGCGTTCGCGACGTCGCCAAGGAGAAGAACGTCGATCTGCGAACGGCGGCGTTCGTCCTGGCGATCCAGCGCGTCGGTCGAGCGGGCTTGTCCCGGCGAGCCATCCGCGAAGAGATCGACCTGGGCTAGCTAGCGCGCCGCTTCGTGGCGTTGGTGCATCCATCGCAAGCTGAATTGCGGAGTGAGGTATCCGGGTGACACAGCAGGAACGAATCGAGCTGGAAATCCTGAGCAGGGCACCGCGCCCGGGCGGCGCGGTCGCACGCCGTTGGATCGGGCGCGCTCGCAACCGATGGGTTGGCAGTGCTCCCCTGGCGTGCACCCGATTGGGTACCCCGGTTTCCCGCAGGATCCAGATCGCCACGGCCCGATTTCTGGCGACGACCGCCTACGGGGATGCGGATTCGATCGAGGCTGAGCGTCGCACGATCCGCCGCGGGATCCAGGATCTCTTCGGGGTGACCCGGCGACAAGCCTGGATGATCGTTCGGGCGGCCGAGACCGATTCGGATCGCGACGGTCACGAGGCGGCTGCGCAGGTTCGGGATGCATTCGATACGAACCAGCGGATGCGCATCATGGGCCTGGCCTGGGAACTCGCGTACGCCGACGGCCTGATTCCCGCCTTCGGTCGTGTCCTGGCGGACCGCATCGGTGCGATGGCGGGGTTGCATCCCGAACAGGCCGTCGCGGCCCGCAGCTTCGCAACCCCCCCCTGGATCTAGGCGCGCACCGGACTCATTTCCTTCCCGGTCGGGTTCCAGGCGGGCTCGGAGACGCCGACCAGCAATCGCACACCATTCACGGCCAACTCGGATGCGCCGATGGGACGGGGGTCGGGCACGAGACAGAGCACGACAAACCAGGCAAGTAGGAGTCCGTTCCAGATGAATGTCATCCGACTCGGCTGGCTAGATGAGCTGGCGCCTTCGGGTGGAGCAGTGCATTGCTCTTTCATCTCAACGTCAGCCTCAATTGATCCAATACAAGAGCATCATCTTAACATTCGAAGTGATTCACTTGCTTACCACTGCCTCCCTTCTTCTCGAAGCAGATCTGCGCGTAGGTAGATCAGTGCGACCAGGCTCTGCTGGTCGATTGGGATTGGAGGAGATGCGATGACTCCATGAAATTTCGATTCGTCGTCCAGCGGGTGCGAAACCCGCCCGGCCAGGGGTGAGCCCGCCCGAACCGGTAGCGAGCCTGGCGACG
>JAAETT010000605.1 GCA_024228115.1 bacterium | reverse complement strand
TCCGGTCGAGCCGGGAGGGCGTTCGCCCTGGGTCAAGGACCTTTCGACCCGGAAGATCTGAATCGGAATCCGGAACGGCGGGCTGCGTCGCCCCCCGGCCAAATGATCAGATTTCTACGCTTCTGAGTGAGCGTCTACAGGGTGGCGCCAAGACCTCATGAACACGGTCTCCTCCGGCCCCAGCTACGAGACCTGCCGTTCCGCGCGTACATTCTCTTCACTCGATGGCCTGCGGTGCTTGAGCATCCTCGCAGTGGTATGACACCATGCCGGAGCGCCATCCAGCTTGCGGACAGGCGCTCTCGCCAACGGTTTCCTCGGCGTCGACCTCTTCTTCGCCATCAACGCCTTCTTGATCGTCACGCTGCTGCTCCGCGAACGAGAGCGGAACGGGCGATTGGCATTGGGTCGCTTCTATGTCCGCCGTGCGCTCAGGATCTTCTCGCCCTACTACGGATTGTTGCTCGCCTTGACGCTGCTCCTCCTGACGGTCGGGAGTGGAGCGAGCATGCGATCTCCCTTCTTCGAAGAGCTCCCGTACTACCTGACCTAGACCTGCAACTGGATCCCTACGAATACATTGCTGGGAATCAGCTGGTCCCTCGCAGCGGAAGAACAATTCTATCTGCTTTGGCCACCTATCGGTTGAACCTGGGCGGCACCGTGGTGAACGGGTTCGCGCCCGATTGGTCCCCGAGTGGCCCGCCCGATCTTTCCTGTGGACGATGAATTCGGTTGGGAGCCGTCCCCTCAGATTTTTCGATCACTCGGTGATCTTGAGTGAGCCGAGAGACCGATTGACTCGTAGCACCTCGGGGAGTAGACGTGGTGGAACGTCCTACTCAATCGCCCCGAAGCGCTCCAGCACTTCAACAACCGCCCCCGTATCGACGACACCAGACGGTTCGCGCGATGTTACAGCCGGATGCCGCAATGCAACCCACAGCGGCGTAAGACCGCGGTCGTCGCGGTGATTCGGAGCTGCCCCGGCTTGGAGAAGAACCTCGGCGATCATTGGCTTGGCGAAAGCTGCAGCGACATGCAACGCCGTGCGACCTCCGAGCCCGGGCATGTCGACCTTCGCACCTTCTTCCAAC
>JAAETT010000604.1 GCA_024228115.1 bacterium | reverse complement strand
TTCCTTCAGGTTGGGGTGCGGTATGACCTTGCCCCACTTCTTTGCCACTAGCCTTCGTCGGCACTTGGCCTCGGCCAGGGAGCCCTCAGCGCTGGAGATGTCCATCTCCCACCAGGTGACAGCCTTGCCGTCCGTGTCTGCCCCCTCTTCTGCTCGGAGGAACCCAACGATGTCTGGGATATCCGGGATGCTCTTACGGAGCTGACCTAGGAGCCGGGGGGTGATGGGGTTCATCTCCTTGTCTGATTGGCAGGCCCAGGCTGTGACCAGCCCTCGCTCGATGGTCTGCTCGTGCAGGTACTCCAGGTCAGCTCGCATGTAGTTGAGCAGCTGATCGAAGTGCTCGAAGTTCCGCCCTCTTGCTTTGAGGGCAGATCGGTTGAGGGGGAGCAGCTCTTCTTCCATCTTGGACTGGATACGTGTGATCGTGTCTAGGCAGAACGACCTGAATCTGCGAGTCCTGACGTCCTCTCGGATGATCCGCATACCCAACTGGTAGTCAGCGTAGGTACGGGCATCGATGACGACGGAGGTCTTGGGGGTGAGCAGGGCTGGGTCCTCGTTGGCGTCCACGAAGTCGTCCCACTTGAGGACTTCTACGTCTGCCTCGAACTCGTCATCGCCTGCTTCAGCGTCCACGATGAGGCGGGGGCCTGGCGTGGTGTGGAGCAGGGTGGATTTGCCGCCACCGGGGCGGGCATGGATGAGGAACGAGGTTCCACGGCGGGGCTTAGTCACGAGAAGCCCCTTTGGCCAGGTGCCTCACCCGGTACTCGTTAGCGATTTTGATGGCGTGTCCCTCATCCGCAGCCCAGATGTGCCCCCGGACAGCGTCCAGCACACCCTTACCCCGGTACGCAGGGGCGGTAGAACGCTTCCACCAAGTACACCCGTCTTGCGCCGTGTACGTGGCTGGTTCTGCGTCTATGCTCACCCGCTCTACGTGGCCTTTAGAGTCCATGAGTACGTCGTAGAGGTGCATACCCGCCTCCAACTCCTCAACCAGGGGGTCCATGTCCTGCTCTACTATGTCGAACACACTCCAGTTGCCTGTGAGGGCAGAAGCGACGAGTTCAGCCTTTGCTTTGGTGGAGTAGACACCGTGCACGGTGTAGTCGGAGTAGCTACCGCTCTCTAGTGTCCATACCTTCTGCCGCTCAGTCATCGTAGAGCTCCTCGTAGCTGCCTCCGAAGTGCTGGTTGGCCAGCTCCTTCCACCGCACAGGTGAGCCGCTGCTCATGGCATCGCACAACGGAAGCACACCGCACTTGAACTGGGTGCAGAGGGGGCCCTCGTTGTAGGGGATCAAGCGGGGGTCGTAACTGGTGTCAGCGATCATGTTCTCTATACGGACGATTGTGTCCTCCATGAATCGGGTGAACTGCCGTAGAGACTGCGCCCCGATGGTGATCGGAACCCTCCGGTAGAACGGAGGGGTGGCCCTGGCTGTCTGGAGGGAACGGGCTATCAGGTTCTGGTACCCGTAGGTCGGCATCCGACCGTGGTTCTTCCAGTACAGCCAGGCGTAGGCGGTGAGTTGGAAGTCGTGTGCTCGGGGGCCACCCTTCTTGAGGGACGACACGGTCTTGGTGTCACCGATCCCGATCTCACTAGTGATGGTGTCTTGTTCGACGTGGTCAGGTTGGCCCGTGACCCTGATGGTGTGGTACGGGGAGGTGGTGCCGGCGTAGGTGGCCTCAAAGTCCCAGGTCATCCGCTCCTCTACGGCCAGAACCTTCTTGCCTACGTCGTGGCCCTCACGCTGTACCCACGGGACGTAGCCAGTGGCCATGGCAGTGGCGTAGCGAACAGCCTCGGCCCAAGACTCTGTAGCTAGGTTGTCGCTCAGTTCCTCAGCCTTGGCTTCAATAAACCCTTGAGCCGCCCCTCGTAGGACCATGGGGTCCCAGTTAGGTGGCAAGTCCCCTCGGTAGTACGCTTCGGTGACGGCGTGGACCATGGTCCCTTCGTCCCGTCGGTTGGCCTCCCTGGTCTGGACAACCACCTCTTCGTTCAGTTCCTCTGGGTGGGCCGGGTCGAACGTGCGGTAGTTCGATACCTCGAGCTGGTCGGTCTTGTCACCACCTGGCCGGAGCCCTTGCAATGTCTGAAGCCAGAACTTGCGGGGGCAATCGAGCCAGGTGCGGATGTCGCTCACTCGGAGGAGCAGGACTCCGTCTTCTTGCGGGGTCAGGTCAGCGACCACTACTACTCCTCCCCCACGTACTTGCAATTGCGGACGTCATATTCCCCCAGGTCACCCTTGATACTCCAGCCCTGGAGGTAGCCCTCTATGTCCTCCGTGTGACCCTCCTCGGGGTTCCCGTAGCTGTTTGGTATCTCTATCAGCACTTCAAAGCGGTGTCCGCTCATGTCATGGTTGTCCTTTCAACAGGCCCTTGAGTCGTTTTTTATCAAGGGTCATCTCTTCCTGGATGTTGATCTTCCCGGCCAGCGAAGCCAGGTCTGTCTCGTCGACAGTGCCCTCAGACACCAGGATCTGGCACTGAGGTGGACGTGTCTGACCCCAACGGTCGACACGCTTCATCACTTGCTGGTTGGCTGACGGTCGGCGACTAGGCCGGGCCAACACCACCAGATCAGCGGCGGTCAATGTGATGCTGTCACCCCCG
>JAAETT010000603.1 GCA_024228115.1 bacterium | reverse complement strand
CGAATAGGACCATTAAATGATGATTCTAATTTAAGATCAAAATCCTGTTTTATCTAGTTTATCTTTTGAATGAAGTAAAGATAAGGATTAGAGAAGTTAAAGAAGAAAGAGTAATAAAGATTAGTGAATGAAGTAAAAGTAAGCATGATAATTTAATGTTAAAATGTAGGTAATTGATCCTTTTAATTGTAGATCTCTGAACTATACAAGATAATCCTACTACATATTGACTATTGTATAGTTATTTAGTTTATTTTTATCTTATTATTATCTTTCTTTTTTTATGTCATCTTCTTTATCTACTTTATCCTATTATAGTTTTGATGCTGTTTTTAGTATATCCGTTTTTTCCATTTTATAGTTAATTTATTATTATTGTATTTTATTTTCGAGTTGAATGAAGTTCAATATTTATTCATGAATTGACAAATGCTTCTTTAATATAATGCAATGCATATTAATAAAAACGTTATTCTCTATTCTCTAACGTTAATTATTTACTTAGCTTTCTTTCCATTATTTCAGATGTTAAAGTATAAGTGTAATTATTGATGAAGACAAAGCAATTAAATATTCTATATACCTTTATGTTTCTTTGATTTTAAGATGAAAGATGTAAAGAGTGTATAAAAGAAAAGTAAATAAAAGAGAAGTAAGAGAAAGATGTAAATATTATATATTATTCATTATCTGGATTGGATATTTTCTATATTTATTAT
>JAAETT010000602.1 GCA_024228115.1 bacterium | reverse complement strand
TCAGCGTCCACCCTCAGGCTGGGGTCTCCGAACTCACGCCCCGGCTTTGGAAAGAGAACTTCGCCGACTCACCTCTCGGCCCGCTCACAGGCTGAGATCCCGCGATACGGACCGCAACCACGTCCGAGGTTGGCCGCTTACTCGAAGGCTGGGGTTTCGTTGCTTTGCGTAGGGGTCGAACTGGATGCTACGCGGCATCGAACGCGAAACTGGCGTCTTGTGGTTTCTCGGGTGCGCGAGCTCTACGCCGGCCCTCTCGTCTACGCTGCCAATTGGGGACGCGAACACGACATCGAGTGGTGGGACGCCCTCGACTATGCGGGCGTTGATGCCTACTTCCCTGTGGCGAGCCATCCCAACCCGTCGCTCTCGCATGTCCAATCCCAATGGAAGGAGCGCATCCGCACTCTCAGGAAGTGGGCTGCTCGTATCAAGAAGCCGGTGCTGTTCACGGAGATCGGATACCGCAGTATCGCCGGGGCCGGATCCGAGCCATGGGAGTGGGAACGAAAGGGCACCGTTTCGCGCCAGGAGCAGGAGATCCTCTACAGGGCCACACTCTCCTCCCTGTGGTCGGAGCCATGGCTCTATGGCTTCTATTGGTGGCAGTGGCGAACCGTGCCCCCTGAGGTTCCGGCGTCTCACACGGGCTTCACGCCACAAGACAAGCCTGCATGGGACGTCATCCGCGAATTCTACGCTCGAGAATCGCGCTGCCCAACGAGTCGCTGCAATTGATGTGGCGTCAAGCCCCTTCGGACCGGCTCATGATAGAGTTTGGCGTTCAGTCTGGGTGTCTCAGTGATCGCCGGCGGCGTGCGCCACGCGCTTGAGCGCAGAATCCGCCGGCGACGAATATGGGAGGTTCTGTTGGGCGAGTTCTCGGTCTCCTCCGGGTTGTCGGCATCACCGGAGTTGGTGTGGGGCCAGGCGATAAGCCCCGAAGGCGTCAATCGCGAGTTCCGGCCGCTGCTACGCATGACGTTCCCTTCCGGCATTCGTGAACTCACAGCGTCATGGGAGCCCGGCAAACGCCTCTTTCGAAGCTGGCTCCTCCTGGGCGGCCTTCTGCCAGTCGAGTACGACGATGTGAGCTTTGTCGCGGTCGAGCCGGGCCGGCGGTTCCTGGAACGCTCTTCGATGCTGTCCCAGCGAGTGTGGGAACACGAACGGGTGATCGAGCCGGTTCCTCACGGTTGCCGTGTCACCGACCGCATCCGATTCGTCCCACGGCTCGCTTGGCTAGGGCGTCTCTACGCTCCGATGTTTCGCGCGGTGTTCTGGCTGCGCCACCGCAACCTGCGCCGGATGTTCGGGGAGGCTTCCCGCTAGGCGGCCGAGCCCAACGGCAGAACCGGCTGCGCGCGATCGATTCGTGGTATTCTGCCCACCACACTGGCGGCTCGTTGGGCATTCGGCTGTGGGTTCTGAGCCGCGTGTCCGTTGGACGGTGAGGACGAATTGGACGCTCGCGACGAATTGCTCACGATCGCCGAGATCGCGATTGGGATTGCCGGGTTCTCCGGTGTGGTCGCTGCGTTCCTTCAGCGCGATGGACTTCATCCGCTCGATCGCGTTCGGTTTCTCAATATCTTCGCGACGGCATTCATCACGCTGGTCCTGGCTTTCGTCCCGATCGCAATCTCACAGGTCGTCACCGAACCCGATCGGATCTGGTCCTATTCGAGCGCGGCATTGATCGTCATCTCGGTCTCGAACTCCATTGTCGCGTTCGTCTGGTTCGTTCCCGTGGTCAGAGCGCACCTCGAAAGCCAGGCCAACATCCCCCTGGCGATGTTGGTCGTTCCGACATGTTTCAGCCTGGTCGTCCAGTTCCTGAACTCTGGCGGGTGGGTCTGGGAGCCTGGATTCCTCGCATATCTGTTCGGCCTGTTCGTCTACATCTATGCCGCAGGTCTGATGTTCGTGTACGCGGTCCTCTTTCGCCCTGAAGATTCATCCGATACCTGACCAGGGCGCAGAGACGTGCGTGGCAAGAGGAGAGCGTACGGATGAGCAGGCGAGAGAGCGCAATGGGCCTTTACATGGAAGGCATTCGCGATGGACGGCCGCGTGAAGCTCTCGATCGATACGTTGGTTCCCGTTACACACAACATTCAACCGGCGTAGGGAACGGCAAGGAGGGCTTCATCGAGTTCTTCCTGCCATTCATCGAAAGAACGCCCAAGCGGGACATCCGAGTGCTTCGTACGATCGAGGACGGGCGGTTCGTCTTCTGCCACGTCTTTCAATCGCTCAATGATGGTGCGGCTGAATGGGTCACCATGGATCTCTTCGATACCGATGAAGATCTCAAGATCGTCGAACACTGGGATGTCATCTGCGCCCATGAGCCGACCCCTTCTGGCGCAGGGATGACAGCCGGCCCGGATCGGCCGCGCAACCTGGTCGAAACGGATTCCAACAAGGCGCGAATCAAGGAGTTCACGAAGCGGCTCTTGATCGAAGGCGGACGCGACGAGCTGCCGGACTTCGTCGCACAGGAGACGATCGAACACAGTCCTCGCATCGAAGCTGGCGCGTCAGGTTGGCGCACTGCCTTGCGGAGCGGAGCCATCGGAGACTACGACATGCTCTTCAAGTTGATTGGAGAGGGTGATCTCGTCGCCACCTATTCTCGTGTCCACAGGGGCGGGCACGATCACGCAGTCTTCGATCTCTACCGGCTCGCGAATGGCCTGATCGTCGAGCATTGGGACGTCTCCGAGGAGATCGGCCCGCGAGAATCGTGGAACAATTCCGGGAAGTTCTGAGGTGTCCTCGTACTGGCGCCAAACCGTCGAGCGAGGCGCACCAGCTGAAGCCAGGTTCCCGCAGCTCTTCAAGAGCCGAGGTGTCGATCTCCTCCGGGCGGTCGCAGCATCTTCTTCACTTCGCCGACGTGCTTGGTCTCGTCGCTGATCATGCGGCGGGCGTACTCTTCGAGGAGTACGTCGGCCCCATCTACCAGCGAAAGCAGATCGCAGTACGCCGAGAGCCCCGTCTCCTCGTGCTTCAGCGATTCCTCCAGGATTTCGTCGATGTCATGGGTGTGTGTCTCGAGGAGGGGGCCGATTCCCAGAGAGGGGTGGGCATCGAATTGGGTAATCAACTCGCCGGCTTCCTGGGCGTGGAGGAGGGATTCATCCGCTTGACCACGCAGCCACGAAACGATCGGGATCCGGCCGTGTCCGAAGATCATGAACGAGTAATGCGTGTATCGAACCACGCCGGCGAGTTCCAATTCGAGGATCCGATTCAGCACCTGGATGACAGATGCGGTGTCCAGTTTCTTGTTCATTCGTTCTCCTTCATCGCCTCATCTTCGGCCGGCTGGGTCTTGCGGCCCGGACTATAAGACGATTCGCGGGCGATCACACTCCCTACCCGCCACCCTCGTGAGGGCCGACGTCGAAGCCTTGGGGTCCTCTCCTTTCGCCTGCGTACGCCCCCGGCGCAGCCGAGTCCCCTTCCGTTAGATACTCCCTTCCGAGTCAACCTTTCGCGGCAAAGAATTTCTCACCTACGAAGTCCTGGTCGTGTCGCAGCATTCCGTAGATCGCGTGGAGAAGGCATCACGGCGACCAATGCCTGCATCTTCTCGTCTTCCCGTGATCGAGAAGCTTCTCGTAGAATGCCTTCACGTTCGGTTCCCAACGTAACGCGACCATGGCGGGGAGGAAGAGCGCGCGGCAAAGATGCGCGTTTCCCGTCTTGCTGATGCGTGCTGGCTTGCGGATCGAGGTTCCGGATTGATGTTGCCGTGGATCGAGGCCCGCGTGTGCGACCCACTGTCGGACCGTCATGTCCGGGGGCAGGGTGCCAAGTTCAGCAAGCAGCTGGATCCCGGCGGCGTTCGCGATCCCATTGATCGACGTGAGGTGACCGAATGCTCTGGCGAGGTCGGAGTGCTCCTCGATCACGCGCAGGGCTTGTTTCCGCAGTCGTTCGATTCGATCCTCGATCAACAGAACGAGTTCGCGGATGTCTTGCCTTACGAAGCCGCTGAGCTCAACGCTCTGGTTGCTCGCGTGAAGCCGATTCTTCTCCTGGGTCACGGACTTGCTCATGGCCTCGATTCGCCTCGAGAGCGCCCGTAGCTCCATGATCGCAGGGTCTGGCGCCACCCAGGCAACGAACGGCATCCGGATGCTGAACTCGAGAATGGTTTCTGCGTCGAGTGCATCGGTCTTCGACCGGCGAAGAGAAGCCTTCGCGAAGGACGCGATCGCCCTCGGGTTCGCGACCATGACCTCCACTCGCTTCGCCCTGTCCAGCGCGAAGGCCAGGTCAAGGCCATAGACACCGGTTGATTCCAGCACGACCCGAGCGGAAGCTCCCTTCTTCGTCGCCCAGCGAATCAACTTCCTATGGCCATCGCGGTCATTCGGGAAGACGATTCCAGTCTCGCGGACTCCATCTCGATCGATGGCGACTACGAGTTCCTTCGCGCCGACGTCCACGCCTACGTGGTGGCTCTGTTTCAACAACGGCCCTCCTCATGGTAAGCTGGCTCCCGGGTCCTCCCGACCCTGCACATTCACCTACTGACCTTGTAGACGCAGGCTCTCGGGCCTCGGATACTCCACGGCATGGGTGACGAGGGCGGGGGGCCCATCTAACGGGCAAGCTCTCTGGCTTCAGGCGGCAACGGCCTCACCCGGAAACCCGCTTGGAGTATACGAAGGTCGTCAAGAGCGCTTGGACTTAGAGGTACAAGGCGGCGCTATGGACGCACAAGGGACGCTCGAGGTAATTGCTGAGATCTCGATCGCGTTCACGGGCTTTGCGGGAATCGTGGGCGCTCTGGCAGGCGCGAGGCTCAGGCCGGCCCAACTCCAAGTCTGGCTCAGTTTCTGGTTGATGATCGAGAGCGGGCTTGGCACGCTATTCGCCGCGCTGTTTCCCATGTTGCCGTACCACCTTGAGCTGCCAGATCGTTACGTGTGGTCTGCCTCAAGTGGCCTCATCGTCATCCTGATCGTCTGCCACGTCGCGTTCATGTCCCCTCGTTTTATCCGGGCATTGCGGGATCCTTCCTACGTTCGGTTACCTGTTCTGCAGAATGCCGTGCGCGCGGCGATCGCGGTTGCGCTCGTTAGCCAACTCCTCAATGCGCTTGGTGTGGGACTACCGCAGAGCGCCGGCGGTTTCCTCATCGGTCTGTATTTCCTGCTTCTCGTCTCGGGCCTGAATTTCGTCCAACTGGTGGCCGTGCTGCTCCGCTCGGAAGACTGATCCTGCGCCGCCTAACACCAGTTATACGGCGAGCGAGACGCATGAGTGTGACGGCACGAATCATACGCGCGGTTCGTGCACTTCCGGAGATTCCTCGCCACGCGCGGATATGGTGGGCCTTCACCGACGCTTGGAGCGAGAACGG
>JAAETT010000601.1 GCA_024228115.1 bacterium | reverse complement strand
GCGATAGCAAAGGGAGCGCCGGTCAGGGTGATGACCGAGCCAGCGCCGCCAGCGGAGCTACCACTGCCAGCGCCACTCGCCGTAATCGCCGGGAGGGTCGATAGGGCGAAGCTAACGCCACCGGTCGAGAGGGCACTGGCCTGCGCGGTGACTGCCAGGGCCATGGAGAGGCCGGCAATCGAAATGAATTTCATCAACTTGTTCATGAGGGAACTCCTTTGTTTCAATTCTTGAATGCCTCTCGCTCTTGATGGGCCGAGAGACCCTGCCCCTGGAACGGGCCGCCACGATCGACTGCCAGTCTCCTTTGCGCCGACCGACATGCGAAAGGCAAGACGACAACTGGGGTCACGTAGAGAAGTGGCTGGCGGTGCGGGGAAGTGTCAAAGGAATCTGCCGTCTCGAGTAGTTTTCGACTGGCCCAAGAAGCCGAGGAAGACCGTGGTGTTGCGGCTGGTAGGCAAGAGTCGGCGCAACGCCCGGTCAGTGCAGAGGAATTCGGGGTGAGTCGAAATCCTCCCGGCACGACGAGTGGTTTCTCACCCGAGGGAGTGGCAGTACAGGCCGTTGTGCCTTAGCCCCCCCGGGGGCGTCTTTGGGCAGTGCGGCGCAGGGCCCTTCGGGCTCCCGCGTGGTTCGGATCGAGTTCCAGCGCCCGCCGGAAGTGCTGTCGGGCTTCCTCTTGGAGTCCCTGTCGGCGAAGCGTCCTACCCATGAGGAAATAGGGTTGTGCGCTCCAGGGCTGGATGCGGATCATTTCCTTGTACTCGGCCAGCGCCTGCCTCGTGTCGCCCTGCTTGAGGTAGAGCTGGGCGAGCAGCTGGTGCGCCGGGTAGGTGTCGGGTGCGATTTCGAGGGCTGCCTTCAGATGGCCGACCGCTTCGGCCTCCTGGCCCATCTTCAGCTGGGCCTTTGCCATCCCGATATGAGCGCGATAGGCGTCCGGTCGAATGTCCAGGGCTCCGCGATAGGCGAGGAGGGACTCCTGGAGGCGATCCTCGGCCAGCAGGAAGCGTCCGAGATTCGCATGAGCCATCCACGAGGCGGGGTTCTTGGCGATGGTGTCCCGCCAGAGCGTCTCCCGGTTCTGGTAGATGCGGCTTTGTTCGAAGGTGAGGACGCCCAGGCCCCCGAGCAGGAGCAGCGCCAGGCTTGCCGCGAGGTTCGGACCCAGCTGGCGCCGGGCCCACGGGACGGCCACCGCAGCGAAGAGCGCAATCGGTCCGAGGCTGGCCACATACTGGTAGTGATCCGCGACGTAGGTGTACCAGAACGTGAAGAGAGGAATGAATCCCAGGACCGGGGAGAGGGTGGCGACGAAGAAGAGCATCGCGGCCAGCGGCCCGCGGCCAATCTGATCGCGGGCATGCCAGAGTGCGTAGAGCAGGGCGAGCCCGGCGACCAGCCAGCCGTATCCGAGGGATCAATCTCGAATTTCGGGTAGCTGAAGGCGAGGCTGGTGGGCCAGGCCAGCTTGCCCAGGTAGAACCAACATCCACGGGAGGCCACCAACAAGGCCTCGAGTGGCGAGAGGCTGAAGCGTTCGCCCTCGGTGCCGACGTGAACCGTTTCCCAGTACATCGTCGTCAGCCCCATTGCGATTCCGAGCAGGACGAAGCCCGCAATCTGGCCGATGCGGCGGCGATCGATCGGCTCGTCGCGAAGCCAGACGAGCAGTAGGAGGGCTGCGGGCAGGGTGCAGGCAGTCGCCTTGCTGAGCAGGGCCGGAATGTAGAGGAGCAGTGAAAGGCCATAGAGCTTCGATCGGGTCGGCTCTCCCGACTCCAGGAAACGGACCCACACCCAGAGCGTCATCAGCGAGAAGAGCAACGAGAGCAGGTTCTTGAGCTCCGTTACCCAGGCCACGGACTCCACGTGGACGGGATGTACGGCGAAAATGGCAGCCGCGAACCACGCACCAGGAAGCTTGAGGCGTGCGAGCAGGCCCCAGACGAGCAGCGCGTTGACGGCCTGCAGGAGGACGTTCACCAGGTGGTAGCCGAAGGGCTCGAGGCCAAAGAAGGTGTACTGGAGGCGAAGCGCGCTGTAGACCACCGGGACGTACTGGGAGGGTGCGTCCATGGTGAACCAGATCCGCCACAGCCCGTCGGCTGCCGGAAGCAGCGGGTTGGCGGTCACGTAGTCGTCGTCGTCCCAGACGAAGCCCGCTTCCAGCGCGGGGGCGTAGGCGGCCACGGTCATGCCGACCAGCAACAGGGCGAACAGTCCGACTCGCAGCAGCGGCCGCTCGTCCAGGGCCTTGCGGGCTAGGGCAACGTGCTGCGGAATCACCTTCTGTTCCATCCGAGCCACCCACGGCACGGTAGCGGATTTCCCCTTCCGGGAATCCCGCCGGTCACGCGGGCCCGGACCGCATTCTCGCCACGTAGGGGCTAGATTCCGCGGGCCGATCGGCACCTACTTCCCAGAAAGATCTCTTCCGAGGCGTTTCCATTCTAGAGCCGAGCGGATAGCGGTCGTGGTGCCGGTGCACTCCTGATGCGGGCACTTGCGCTCGCGGTGAGTTTCTGATGCGTGCACTCGCTCTCGCATTGACCGTTCTCACCGGTTTCAGCGGCCTCGTCTACGAGGTGGCGTGGCAGAAGATCCTGGCCATCTTGCTGGGCTCCCATAGCGAGGCCACCGCGGCTGTCCTGGCAATCTACCTGGGCGGATTGGCCGCGGGCTACGCCCTGTTCGGAATCGTGACGCGTCGCCGCGAACAGTCCGCTCGCGCTCGAGGCGCTTCACCTCAACTGCTGCGGCTCTACGGCCTGATCGAGATGGGCATCGGAGTCTGGGCGCTGATCTTCCCCTGGCTCTTCACGGGCGCCCAGATGATCTCGGTGCGCGTGCCGATCGGCAACGAGGTGGTCTCCTTCGCGTTCGACGTCTTCCTGACCATTCTCCTGATCGGCCCTCCCACGGTGCTGATGGGCGGCACCATCCCGATCCTCACGCAATCTCTCTCGGGCAACCTGGAGAGCGCGACCCGCATCCATGCCTGGATCTACGCCTTCAACACCGCCGGCGCCTTCGTCGGTGCGTTGGCCGGCGGTTTCATCCTGGTGCCGTTGCTCGGGCTCGACGGTGTCGTGCGGGCCATGGCGCTTCTCAACCTGGGAGCTGGCGCCATCTTCTTTGCGCTAGGTGGTGGCGAAGGGCTTCAGGCGGATGAGGCTGCATCGCCCGGCAGCGCGCCCGCCGCATTCAGCGGATACGCGGCGGTCGTCATGTTGGCCGGTTTCGCGATGATGACGATCCAGACGGTGCTCAACCGGATCGGTGCGCTCTCTTTCGGGGCCTCCCACTTCACCTTTTCGATGGTCGTTGCGGTCTTCGTGCTCTGCATCGCGTTGGGGAGCTTCGGGGTCTCGGCACTGGGTCGCATCCCCCGCGGCTTCATCGTGATCTCCCAGTGGGTGCTGGTGGCATTGCTCGCCGGGTTGTACCTGCTGATTCCGGACGCTCCCTACTGGGCCCATGTGCTCAGGACGCTCTTCAGTAGCGTGGAGGTCGCGTTCTACCCCTATTTTCTCGCCATCTTCGCCGGGCTGCTCGCCGTCCTGATCATTCCGATCGGGTTGTCGGGAGCTCTGTTGCCGCTGCTCTTCTACCACCTGCGCAACGAGATCGGAGATCTCGGCTCGGTGGCAGGCAAGCTCTACAGCTGGAACACGCTGGGCTCGTTGGTAGGCGCGCTCCTCGGTGGCTACGCGCTGCTCTTCTGGCTCGATCTCCATCAGGTCTTCGTGGTCGCCCTGGCGGCGCTGGCCCTGGCGGCAGCGCTCATCACCTGGTTGGTGGGCCGTGTGTCGCTGCCGATCAGCGGCGCGATCGGCGCGGTGGTGATCGGTGCGACGATGCTCCTGCCGGTCTGGAGCCCGGAACAGATGACGGCCGGTTTGTTCCGCTCGAGGGCGCCGGTCGAGGGCACGTACCTGGGGCCGGAGGAATTCTTCGCCCGGCGCAACCCGAGGATCGATTTCCATACCGACGATCCGATTGCCACCGTGAGTGTTCTCAACTTGCGACCGAAGGGACAAGGACTCACGCGCGCGATCAAGACCAACGGCAAGGCAGACGGATCGATGGGCATCGACTATCCGACGATGGCGATCGCCAGGCTCTTGCCGGCCCTGCTTACCGATGACCCGTCGCGCGGATTCGTCATCGGCTGGGGTACGGGAGTCACGGTGGGGGAGCTCGCGGCCCTCCCGGAGACGCGTGACGTAGTGGTGGCGGAGATCTCACCCGGCGTCATCGAGGCCGCACCACTCTTCGACTACGGAAACCAACGCGCTTCGAAGAGCCCGAAAGTCGAGGTGCTCCGGAGCGACGCCTACCGGGCGCTCCTCCATTCCGGAGGTCGCTACGGCCTGATCGTCTCGGAGCCGAGCAACCCGTGGGTGGCGGGCGTGGAGATGCTCTTCAGCCGGGAGTTTCTCGAGGCTGCTCGTGCGCGTTTGACACCGGGTGGCGTGTACGCCCAGTGGATCCACCTCTACGAGATCGATCAGCCCACAGTGACGTAAGCGGCCAGCCTCGGACGTGGTTGCAGCCCGTATCGCGGGGTCTCAGCCTGTCAGGGGCCCGAGGGGAGCGTCGGCGAAGTTCTCTTTCCAGAGGCGCGGCGTGAGTTCGGCGACCCTGGTTTGAGGGTGGACACTG
>JAAETT010000600.1 GCA_024228115.1 bacterium | reverse complement strand
GATCCTCGGGAAGCCAATCCCGAAGCGAGGGCGGCAGGAGAAGCGACTGGTCCGGCTCGTAGCGTCGAAAGTCTCGCGGCATGGCTCACTCTAGCGAGACTCACCCCTCAATGGCCCTCTGCCGCGCAGACTCCTAGGCGGAGCACCCCACGTACCTGTTTCCGCGCACCTCATGGCTACATGAACCAGCGCTTCACGCTGTTCACGCTGTCGCCGAACTCCCGCATGAACGCCAGCTCCTGTTCGTCGAGGGGGCCGGCCTCGAGCGCTGCCAGGTTCTCCTCGAATTGCTCGATCGTCGAGGGCGCGGTCAGACAGACGTGAACGTGCGGGTTGGAGAGTACGAACCGGTAGCACATGCGTGCGGTGGGTCTTCGCGCTTCCTGTGACCAGCCCCGAGGGCGCCTCAGCAGCATCCCCCAACGGGTGGCGGTGTAGCTCACCACGCCGGGGTTGTGCGCGCCGACGAAGGGGAAGATCCGCTCTTCGGCGCCGCGATGCGCCGCGTTGTATCGCATCATCACGACGTCCAGGGCGCCCTCGGCAGCCAACCGGCCGACGAACTCCTGGTCGTGACACGAGATCGCCACCGAACGGACCTTTCCCTCTTCGCGCAGACGGTACAGCTCCTCTCGAACGCGTTCGGGAAAATGCTCCGGCTTGAGGACACCCAGGAACATGAACACGTCGATGTAATCGGTTCGCAGTTGGCGAAGGCGCTTCTCGAGGGTCTTTCGGAGGTCGGTGTACGAGAAGCCGAGATTGTAGGCGCCGGTGGCCACGACGTAGCGCTCGCGTTCGGAGGCCGAGAACTCGCGAAGTACGCGTATCAGCTGCGTGTCGAGGCCGTATCCGAAGAAGAAGTTGATGCCCGCGTCGAGCGCCTTGTGAACGCAACGCACGCTGGGGCGATAGGAGGCCGACAAGCCCAGCCTGTGAACCTGTATCCCGGTATTTCCGAGCGTCGCGCGCGTGAAGCTCTGCTCCATCGGAAAACCTCAGGTCGACCGCGCCAGGTCAGGCGTTACGAACCAGTTCGACGTTGTGTCGGCCTAGAAGGTAGTCGATGGGCGGGTCGCCACCGAATCACGTCGATCGTGGACCGGGCCGCCGATCGTGTCGTGAAGGGACCGGGGTGGAGGCGCACGGCGATTCGCCTGACGACCCGGAGGCGGCGGAAGCTGCTGGCACGGATCCCCGAAGCAGGCCCGGAGACGGCTGGCTCCGGCGACCGGGGGTTCAGGCCCTGCTGATCTCCGGCGACCCCCCGGCCAGCCCGCGGACGATGCGATGGCGTTGCTGCCCAAGCCGTTCCGCCCCGATGAGCTGGTGACGGCGATCCGCTCCACCCCGACTCGCGACACCTGGGGTGGTGCTCCCCGCCCGCCGTCTCGCGAGCGCGCGCCTTGCTGGCCCGGTTCCCGGTGCTGTCCGGGGCCCTGGAGTGACTTGCCTCCCTCAACTCGATTCAGCCAGGTCGTTCGAATCGAGGCGAACGGACTCGCGCGCGGACCGGCCAGCTCCTAGTCTCGCGGTGGTCGCCTGAGCGTGCACAATGGGAGCCGATGTCTTGCCCGCCTTGGAGCGCATCCGCACCGTCATCCTCGGGGCGGCCGGCCGCGATTTTCACGATTTCAACGTTCTCTATCGGGACGATCCGGCCGTAGAGGTCGTCGCCTTCACGGCCACGCAGATCCCCGGGATCGCCGGTCGGTGCTATCCCCCGGAGCTCGCCGGCGAGCGCTACCCGAACGGCATCGCCATCGAAGCCGAGGCCGATCTCGAGACGATCTGTCGGGCGCAGGAGGTGCAGCGCGTCGTCTTCGCGTACAGCGACGTGCCCCACGCGCACGTGATGCACCTGGCGTCGCGCGCAATTGCATGCGGCGCCGACTTCGTGATTCCCGGTCCCCAGCGCACGATGCTCGAGGCGCGGTGTCCCGTGCTGGCGGTGTCGGCGGTCCGCACCGGCTGCGGAAAGTCCCAGACCGCGCGCTTCGCGGTGGGGCGCCTGCGCGGCGCGGGTTTCCGCGTGGCGGCGATTCGCCATCCCATGCCCTACGGAGACCTCCTCGCCCAGCAGGTGCAGCGCTTCGCGACCCGTGCCGATCTCGACTCCGCTCGCTGCACGATGGAGGAGCGCGAGGAATACGAGCCCTACATCGAGGCCGGCGCCGTCGTGTTTGCAGGTGTGGACTACGCGGCGATCGTGGCGGCGGCGGAAGCCGAGGCGGAGGTGATCGTCTGGGATGGTGGCAACAACGACTTCCCCTTCGTTCGGCCCGATCTCCACATCGTGCTCGTCGACGCCCTGCGTCCCGACCAGGTCACGACCCACCACCCGGGCGAAGCCGTCGCGCGCATGGCGGACGTCGTCGTGGTGAACAAGGCGTGTACTGCCTCCCCGCAGCAGGTGAGCCGGGCGGTGGCCGAGGCGCGGGCCCTCTGCCCGGACACTCCCGTCTTGCGGGCCGCCTCACCCGTCCGACTCGACGACCCGGCGCGCGTGCGCGGCCGGCGTGTCGTCGTCGTCGACGACGGGCCCACACTCACCCACGGCGGCATGGCCTGGGGGGCGGGGTTCCGCGCCGCGGTCGCGGCCGGTGCGCAGGTCGTCGATCCCCGCCTGGGTTCTGCGCCCGAGATCCGCGCTGTCTTCGATGCCTATCCGCACCTTGGGGACGTGCTCCCCGCCATGGGCTACGGCGAGGCGCAGCTCGAGGCTCTGCGCCGCACGCTCGAGGCCACCGACGCCGAGCTCGTGGTGGCGGGCACTCCCGTGGATCTCGCCGCGCTCATCCCGCTGCGAATTCCCGTGGTGCGCGCACGCTACGCCTACGAGGATCTCGACGAGCCCGGGCTCGCCGGCCACATCGAGCGCTTCGTTCGGGAGCACGTCGCCGCCTCTCCCGAGGAGGCGTCGGGATGAAGCTCGTCGTGGCCCTGGGGGGGAACGCATTGGGTCGCCGGGACGCGCCGAAAGGTCGCGACGTCGAATTCTGGCGCGAGTCCGTGCGCGCTGCGGCTCCGATCGTGGCGCGCCTGGCAGCTTCCCGCGACGTTGTCGTGACGCACGGGAACGGTCCGCAGGTCGGCCTGCTCGCGCTGCAGGCGGCCGGGCACGGCGACCGGGTGCCCCTCGATGTGCTCGGGGCGGAGAGCGAGGGGATGCTCGGCTATCTGATCGAGCGGGAGCTCCGCACGGCACTTGGGGATCGCGATGTCGCGGCGCTCCTTACACAGGTGCTGGTCCGCCCGGACGACCCGGCCTTCGCCGCGCCGACAAAGCCGATCGGACCGGTCGTCTCTGCAGAGGAGGCCGAGCGCCTGGCCGCGGCGCGCGGCTGGACCTACGGGCCGACCGCGGCTGGACTGCGCCGTCTGGTGCCCTCCCCGATGCCGTGCGCCGTGTTGGAGCGCTCCACGATCCGCCTGCTGATGCGGCTTGGCGTCGTGGTCGTGTGTGCGGGGGGCGGCGGGATTCCCGTTGCCGAGGCCCCCGACGGCACCCTCCACGGGGTCGAGGCGGTGGTGGACAAGGACGCGAGCTCCGCCCTGGTCGCCACCGATGTTGGAGCCGAGCGGCTGCTGCTTCTAACCAACGTTCCGGCCGTCTATGCCGACTGGCCCACTGCCCGCGAGCCGATCGAGAGCGCGTCGCCCCGGGCCCTCGCGGCCCTCGGGTTCGAGGAGGGGTCGATGGCGCCGAAGGTCGAGGCGGCGTGCCGCTTCGTGAAGCAGACTGGGGGCACGGCGCACATCGGGGCCCTGGAGGACGCCGTCCGCATGCTGAGCGGCAAAGCCGGTACCCGCATCGAGCCGGGCAACGGCCCGGTCGTGAGTGCGGGCGGGTGAGCGCGACCGTCGGCAGCGCCGGCTCGACGATCGCCTGCTTCCGGCGCGTTCGAGGAGCGCCGTCGAGCGGCTCAAGAGCTCAGTACATTCGAGGCGGATGAATATCGAGAACGGAGTGCGTCCAGCTTAAGGCTGGCGCATCCAGCGGGAGCCAGTCCCGCCAGGGCAGGAGTCAGGAGCCCTGTAGCTTGGGTCGCAGACAGGAGGGAAACCGAATGATCTGAAGCCGACCGACAAAGCCATCTATAGGATG
>JAAETT010000599.1 GCA_024228115.1 bacterium | reverse complement strand
CCATCCTATAGATGGCTTTGTCGGTCGGCTTCAGATCATTCGGTTTCCCTCCTGTCTGCGACCCAAGCTACAGGGCTCCTGACTCCTGCCCTGGCGGGACTGGCTCCCGCTGGATGCGCCAGCCTTAAGCTGGACGCACTCGGTTCTCAATATTCGTCCGCCGGTCCCGCGAAGTCGACTTGGCGAATAGTTGGCAACAAGGAATCTCAGAACGAATGCGAGAAGTCCCGCAAGGCAACCCGCGCACCTTCCAGGATTCGAACCCCCGACCCCCAGGTTCGAAGCCTGATGCTCTCTCTCAAGCGTTTGCGATTGACGTCGCTGGCGACGTCAATCTTGTCCGTTTCGAGCGGTTCCATGCGGTTCCGCCCCGACGCAACTCGCGGAAGTAGCTGAAATCACAGGAGTTCGATCCCGTTTTCAAGACCGCTGCCTTCAACCACTCGGCCACCTCTCCTGGCGGAAAGGTTCGCGAGTTCAGTCAGTTACGGGAGCAGCGAGAAGGCCCCGTCGGGTGTGACGTCGCATTGACGTCTCGTCGTGGCGTGCACCCGCGGAAGATCAGGCGCCGAGGAGGGTCCAGGTCTCGCGACCGGACTTCATCACCTTCTTCTCGATGCGCACCTCGTCGGCGCCTTCCGACTCGGCGCGTTCCCGAAGTTCCGCAAGATCGGCGTCGGACCCGTCGCAAAAGCCGATTGGACGCGAGTTGCTCGGCTGATTCAGCTGAACCTTGAAGTCGCCACGATCCCAGCGGGTCTGCGTCTCGTTCGAGTAGGGGTGGATCATGCTTCGAACCCTAGCCACTCCTGCCGGACAATGGCGGCAGCGTCGACGTTTTTCGCGCGGACGCTGCCGCCAATTCAGTCAGCTCCGCCGTCAGCCGAGTGATCGTCGGAGCACGCCAGCCGCTACCAGGCCGGCAGCCAAGAACAGAACCGTGCCGGGCTCTGGAACCGGAGGGGTCGTGGTGGTGACCAGAGAGAAAGACCCCGTACCGGAACCAATACCTGTTGGCGATCACGAGAAACCGTAGAAATCTGATCATCTAGCCGTGGTCGCGCGCGAGTGCTGGTTTCTCGTCAGAACGGCGAATCGGTGTCGGTCGGATCGGTGTCGAGTTCGCGATCGAGAGCCGCGAGGTAGTGT
>JAAETT010000598.1 GCA_024228115.1 bacterium | reverse complement strand
TCGGGTCGAGCGGGTCGTGGTCTACCGCAAGCACGTTCCTCACGAGAGCCGAAAAAACTTCCAGCTCGACCTCTTCAGTCCCGACGATGGCCACTACGAGTACTCCGCCGTGGCCACGAACAAGAAGCTTGGCGTCTCGGCTCTCTGGCACTTCATGGCGGGACGTGGAGCCCACGAGAAAACCCTCGCGGAGCTCAAGTCCCAGGTGGCCTTTGCCGCGATTCCCACGAACGATCGCTATGCCAACGCCGCCTGGCAGCTCCTCAGCGCCCTCACCTTGAATCTCATCCGAAGCTTCCAGATCACCACGGGCGCCGCCAAGCGCCCGCGGACTCGCAAGCGAACCTTCGCCTACGTCTTCCAGTCGCTCTCCACGCTGCGCTTCGAACTCATCCACCAGCCTGTCCGCATCGCTCGGCCCAGCGGCCGACCTCAGCTCCGCTTCGCCGTCTCCACGACGGCTCGGTCGAGAATCAGACGGTGCGAACGGGCCATCGAGCGCCTCGCTGCCTGATCTGATCTCTGCTCCGCCTCCGGGCTACACTGCTCGGCGTGAGATTATTCTCGGATCAGGGCTAGATGACGGAAGATCAACGGGAAATCAGGCGTAAGAAGCGAGTCCTCGAGTACGCGGAGAAGCACGGGAACATCAACACGACATGCCGGCGCTTCGGAATCGCGAGATCGACGTTCTACCTCTGGCGAGACCGGTACCGCGAGCTCGGCGAAGCCGAGCTCGCGCGTCGCCGGCAGTGCCCTCACAATCATCCGACTATTGATATCTGCCTAAAGAATGCAATAATGGACTCTTGGAGGTGAGGTATGCGACCCAAGGGATCCGCCGAGGTATTGGCCCGCCGCCGCCGCCGAGCGCTCGCGCTGCTCGATGAAGGTTTGTCGCTCAACGAAGTTGCGCGCCGGATGGACTGCCAAGCAAGCTCCGTGATGCGATGGCGCGACACGCGAGACCGAGTTGGAGAGAAGGTGTTCGAAGTCGGGGCGTCTCCGGGACGACCGGCCCGGCTAACTCCCGTCGAGAAGAAGCGCCTCCTTCGGTTGTTGTTGAAGGGGCCGATCGCCCACGGCTACGCCACGGACCTGTGGACCTGTGATCGCATCGCACGCTTGATTCGGCGCGAGTTCAGGGTTCGGTATCACCGCGATCACATCGGTCGCCTGATGCATCAGCTTGGCTGGAGCTACCAGAAGCCGGAGCGCCGGGCGCTGGAGCGGGATGACGAGGTCATCGATCAGTGGAAGCGTCGAACCTGGCCGAGGGTAAAAAAAACGCTGCGCGGCTGGGTGCCCACATCGTCTTCGTCGACGAGTCGGGCTTCCTCCTGATCCCAACGGTACGAAAGACCTGGGCTCCTCGCGGCCAGACGCCCATCGTTCACCATCGCTACCGGCATGATCGCATTCTCGGGCATCTCCCTTTCTCCTCGGCGTCGGCGCGTCGGCCTCTACTTTCAATGCCACACCAACAACATTCGGCACGACGAGATCTGCGAGTTCCTCCGGTACCTCCTACGCCACCTCCGCGGACACGTCTTCGTGATCTGGGACAACGCCAGCATCCACAAAGGAGAACGGATTCGGGAAATCTGCCGACGGTTTCCGAGGTTGCATCTCGAACACCTTCCGCCCTACGCGCCGCAGCTCAACCCCGACGAAGCCGTCTGGGCCTACGCCAAGGGGCGCCTGGCCAATGGTCGTCCCGACGACATCACCGCGATGGGTCGCCACCTTCGCCGCACGCTTCGAGACATCAAAACGTCCCAGCGGCGCCTTCGGAGATGCATCCACCAATCGGAGCTTCCCCCCTTTTTGCACTGACTATTGCATTATTTACGCAGCTATCAATAGCAGACGGCACCAGCTCTTTCATCCCGGCCTCCCTGCAATCAATAGTCCCCCCGACCGTGCCGGTTCTGACGACTCGACACAAGATCTTGCGAGGGGAGAATGCCTCATCCTACTCTACAGCCGACCCGTTTGGCACGCTCGGTCCGTCAGCTCCCTGAGCCACTCAGATCCGGTGCCTTCCATGATGGCCGTCACCGCTCGAACCCACTTCCCGTGGGCATCCTCGGCAAGCTCGATTCGGGCGTCGGTCTCCTCTTCCGGGACCTTCGGAAGGCGGAGAACCAGACCGAGGTAGAGCTGGTCGAGCATGGCGGCAACGATCTGCTGGCGGCGCTCGATCCGGTCGAGCCGCATCGCGAGGTTCTGCTGAGAGTTCATGCCCAGTTCATAGTAGTCCTCCAAGATTTCTCGGAGCCGATCGGACTGCGACTGCTTGTGACCAATCGCATCGCGAACAAAGGCGTGGTGAAGCTCCGGACTGACCCGCGACCGGATTTCCTCTCGCATCACGCGGGAAGGGCGTGCGGTCTTTTCGGCTGCTGCAACATTGGGTTTC
>JAAETT010000597.1 GCA_024228115.1 bacterium | reverse complement strand
GGCCCGAACGGAGCGCCGCGCGGGTCACGAGCCGGACACTCACCGGCGGCGAAACCCCGATTCCGCGCTCAATTCCCGGGAAAACCCCCTCGAGCTCCCGGTTTCCGCTACGCCACCAGCGTTCTTCCGCAGCCTGCTAGCGGACTCGACGGCGTTGCAGCGGCCTTCGAAGAACTCGCCCTGCCTGACAAGCACGCCAAGATTCTCGTCCAACCCGGCCGCTAGCGAGTTGCGCTGGAGCTCGAGATCTCAAGCTTCGGACTAGATTGGAGTTCGCATGAAACCCTTCCCCGACGCCAAACGCGTACGCTTGCCCAGGCATCAGGGAACCATGGATGCCGAAATCGATGCCATCACGCTTTCCGTTCACGAGGCCGGTAAGGGCCCAGCCGTCGTGTTGTGTCATGGCTTTCCGGAACTCGGCTACTCCTGGAACCACCAGCTGGCCACACTGGCCGAGGCGGGCTTTCGCGCCATCGCCCCGGATATGCGTGGCTATGGCGCGAGCGATTCGCCCGATGCGATCGAAGACTTCGACCTCGAGCATCTGACCGCGGACATGGCAGGGCTGCTCGACGCACTCGGAATCGACAAGGCCGTCTTCGCGGGACACGATTGGGGCGGCTTCGTCGCGTGGGCCATGCCGGTCCTCTACCCGGAGAGAACCCTCGGCGTGATCGGGGTCAATACGCCGAACTTCCCGGTTCCCACGACTGCGCACTATCGCACGCTGGTCGGTGAAGACGACGAGGCCTACACGCTCTGGTTCCAGGAGCCGGGTGTCGCAGAGCGTTTCGTCGACCCGCGCACGCGAATCGTCTTCGAGAAGTTGATGCGACGCGATGTCTCCGTGGAGCAGGCCGTCGCCCAGGCCATCCGGGATGACGTCAAGTTCAATCCCTTCCTCAAGATCGACGCAATCAGTGCGATCGGTGAGGCGCTGCTGACCCCGGCCGAACTGGACCACTATACGCGTACCTACCAACGCGCCAGCTTCCGCGGCGGGATCAACTGGTATCGGAATATCGATCGCAATGCTGCGCGCTTGCCTGAGGTCGGAAAGAAGAAACTCGACCTTCCCTGCCTCATGATCACCGCCGAATGGGATCCGGCGATGCCTCCCTACATCGCCGCCGGCACGCCCGATCTCTGCAGTGACCTGGAAATGCACATGATCCAGGGCTGTGGTCACTGGACCCAGCAGGAAAAGCCGGAGGAACTCAGCACGCTGATGCTGGACTGGCTGACGAGACGATTCGGCTAGAGCGCGGTTGCTCCCAGGCGGCAGTAGCGACCGAAGGACACTCCTGAAGTCGAGCGCCTCTCCACCCTACGGATCGGCGATCACCTCTGCCGGACGGATCCGCGCCGCCGCGTCGCGAGGCGTCGCAGCGCGGCCTCGAGGTATTCGACGTGCGCGCCCGCTGCGGGTGTGACTCGTGCCATCGCCAGAGCACGTTCGTAGGCAGCGACCGCGGCGGTGAGGTCCCGGCGCTTCTCGTGCAACTCGCCGAGTTTCAGGTACACCAGGTGTTTCATCGTGCCGCTCTTACCCGCCGCCGACTCGAGCCAGCGTTCGGCCAGATTGAGGTCGCCGCGGTCGAGCGCCTGCCAGCCGCGCACGAGATCATGCTGAAAGTCCTCGGGGTCGACCTCGGCGAGCCGCTCGAAGACGGCATTCGCCTCGTCGCGCCGCCGCGCATCCCAGAGCAACATGCCGAGGTTTCCGAGCGACTGAGTGGCGCGCGGGTTCACCTCGATCGCGTGGGAAAAAAGGCTCTCTGAGCTCTTCCACGTCGGCACCTGCCTGAAGCTGAGGGCGCCAAGCGTCACCACCAGGACCACCGTCAGGCCCACCGCCGCTCGCGTCGGTAACCGCGAAAGCAGCGGCGCCAGGAGCAACGGCACAAAGAAGACGAGCGGAATCTGCACGTAGCGGTCGGCAACCAACGGGTGCGTGGGCATGAGGTTCAGCACCGGCACGAGCGCAGCCCCGCATGCGAGCGCTGCGAACCAGGCGAAGGTCCGCGCGCGCCAGCCACGTAGAACCACGACCACGAGCACTGCCCCTACGAGGGCCGACATCCCGACCAGCAGCCACGAGTGAGCCCGCACCGGGTCGAAATCATATTCGATGCACAGCCCGACGGGCCAGAGCGCCTTCCACACGTAGAACTCGGGGATGAATACGGCCTGCAGCAGACGCTTGAGGAAGTCCACTGGCGAGGCGGCACCCTGCAACACGCCGCGCCTTTGCGCCACCGCGACGTGCAGCCCCGCCGCCAGCAGGGTCGCGACCGCGTGGGGCGTGATGCGCAGGAGTGTGCTGCGCAACGTATCGCCTCGACGCAGGTAGAGATCGACCAGACCTATCACCAACACGAGGCTCAGCGCTGTCGCTTTCGAGAACAAGGCTGCCACAGTGAAGACGAGCGAGAGCACATAGAGCCTGCGCCGGACAGCGCCCGAACCATCGCTCCCCAGCGCATCCGTGTAGGCAAGAAGAGCAGCAAGTGAAAACAGGAGCGCGAGGAGCGCATTGCGCTGGGTCGCGAAGGCGACCGGCTCGACCTGGAGGGGATGGGCGACCAGCACCATCGTACAGAGGAGCGCCACCAGGGGCGCACGCTCGCGCAATGCGTCGCGTCGCGTCGCGCCGCGGCAAAGAGCTTCCCGAAGAGCATGAAGACCAGAACCGACGAGACGGCGAAGATCGCCACATTCACCAGGTGGAAGCCGCCCGCCCAGTCGCCGAAGAGCGCGTGATCGACGAACAGGGTGAGATCGCGAACCGGGAGGTATTCGAAGCCGTTCCCCGGCCTGGTCAGGATGGCAGCCAGGTCGAAGCGCGTGTAGACGGGCAACCGGATCACAAAGTCGTCGTCCCACACGAAGCCGTGGCCAAGCGTTGGCCAGTAGAGGAGCGCGATCAGCGCGGGGGGGAGCGCCAGACCGGCCCACGCTAGTGATATGATTCATAAATAAAGGGCACTATTGGACTATCCACGTTACCCTCGCGGCGAACGGCCAGAGGGGCACGATGCGGGTCGCAGCCGAGATTCACCTCAGCAAGAGCCAGCGGGCGACGCTTCAGCAATGGT
>JAAETT010000596.1 GCA_024228115.1 bacterium | reverse complement strand
CGGCCCGAACGGAGCGCCGCGCGGGTCACGAGCCGGACACTCACCGGCGGCGAAACCCCGATTCCGCGGTCAATTCCCGGGAAAACCCCCTCGAGCTCCCGGTTTCCGCTACGCCACCAGCGTTCTTCCGCAGCCTGCTAGGCGGCGAGCTTCAGATGCCGGTCATCGATATCGAGGTAGGTGGCGAACTCGTGGGCCGCATGACCGTGCTGGCCGATCCTGAGGGTGCGCGCATTTCGTTGTGGCAACCCGGTCGGCATGCCGGCGCCGCGATCGCCAACGAGCCCGGGACATTCGCCTGGAACGAGTTGATGACCCGGGATGTCGATGGCGCCCGTCGCTTCTACGGACAGCTGTTTGGCTGGGATGTGGCACCGATCGATGGTGCGGAAAACGGCTACCAGGAAATCCGGGTGGGCGGTCGCTCGAACGGCGGAATGCTTCCCTGGCATGCGGAAATAGGCGAGATGCCCGCGGCCTGGTCGGTCTATTTCGCGGTGCGAGATTGCGACGAGGCCGTTCTCAAGATCCGGGAGCTGGGTGGCAACCAGATCGTTCCGCCTACTGAGGTCGGCGCAGGTCGTTTCGCCGTGGTGGCCGATCCACAGGGTGCAGTCTTCAACGTGATGGCCATGAACACCGCCGACTGAGTCGCTTCGTTCGCCTCAGATCGGCTCGAGGATGACGATCGGGATTTCCCGGTCGGTCGCTTCGCGATAGCTGTCGAACCAACGGTAGCTACCGAGAAGAAGCGCCCAGAGCCGTTCGGCTTCCTCAGCCCGCGCGGTCGTCGCTTTGACGGCGAGACGACGTCGGCCGGCTTGAACGGTCGCCTCCGGACGCGCCTGAAGGTTGAGCCACCATGCCGGGGGCCGATCCTGCCCTGCATTCGAGCCCGCAAGGATGAAGCGGTCGCCATCTGCGACGTAGAGAATCGGTGTCAAATAGGCCGTCCCACTTCGACGGCCGACATGCCCCAGCAACAGGAAACGCATCCCCGGGAGCCATCCGCCGAGCCAACCACGGCTCGCCAGGTACATCCAGCGATGGGCGCGGGTGATGAACGGAAGGAAGTGGCGTATCCACAGCATGAATCGAAAGCTCCGCTAGCCGTTTTTCGGGCGAATGCGGAAGCGGATGGGCATGCGTTTGACGCCGCCCAGGAAGCTTGATCGCATGCGCTCGAAGGGCCCGGCGAGCTCTGCGTGGGGGTATCCGTTCTTCGCGTAGGCGTCCGGGCCGATGACGTCGAGGGAATCGAGAGATGTCGTGTCAGACATGGGTTCCGTTCAGGGGCTGGAAGCAAGGGAACGTATCACTTGCCCGGGCCCAGCGGGTCGACGATGCGTAGGAGCTTTCCGTCTACGCCTGGATGTCGATCTCCCGCCAACGCCCGGAGCGGAAGCGCCAGAAGAGGACCAGGGAGAGGATCGAGATGTAGATCGTGCAGGCGATCCAGGCCGCCCGCAGGCCGCCGTCCCAGGAGACGCCGAGCAACCACGCGAGTGGCACCTGGAGCCCCCAGCCGAGCAGCGTCTGAGCGACGAAGGGCCAACGCGTGTCTCCGGCACCGCGCAGGGCGCCGGAAGTGACGATCGCCGCCGCATCCATCAGCTGGAAGAAGGCTCCGAGGCGGACCAAGGGTACACCCAGGGCAATGACCTGGGGATCGTTGCTGAAGATTCGCATCATCGTGTCCGGCGCGACCAGGAAGATGACGGCGATGCTGAGGGAGAGAAGGCCCGCGAAGATCTGCGAGGTCCAGAAGCTCCGAGTTGCCGCTTCGAGATCGCCAGCACCGACATAGCGACCGACGAGTGTGGAGGCGGCCACGGAAATGCCCGAGGCCTGCATGAACGACATGGAGAGCAGCGCGACGAAGGCCTGGCTCGCCGCCATCGACGCATCCCCCATGCGTGCGACGAATGTGGTGAAAACGGCAAAGGTGAGCATGTCCATCACCCATTGACCGCCGATCGGGACACCCGTGCGCAACAGGCGCCGGAGTGCAGCGAGGCGCGGACGCACCGGGGCCGTAGCGAACACATCCCGGATGCGGCGCCAGCGCATGGCTGCGATGAAGACGAAGAGCGCGTAGCCCCACTCGCCCACCGCGGTGGCGATACCCGCGCCCGCTACGCCCCAGGCGGGAAAGCCGAACTTTCCAAAGATCAGTGCGTAGTCGAGCCCGACGTTCACCACATTCGCCAGGATGGCCGCGATCATCGGTGTTCGGGTGTCGCCGATGCCCCGGAAGAAGGAGATCCAGACGAATGCCAGGGTCATTCCCACGGCGCCGATCAACCGCGGACGCAGGTATTGACTCGCTGCGAGTTGGAGATCGGCCGAAGGGCCCAGCAAGCGAAGGGCTTCTTCCTGCACGAAGGACAAGATTCCGGCAGCCAGGAGCGCGGCGGGGACGACCAGCCAAAGAGTCTGCCAGGCCCATTGTCCGCAGCGCTCCTCTCTTCCGGCCCCGTGGTCCTGGGAGACGAATGTCTGTACGCCCGTTGCGGTGCCGAAGAAGAACGAGAAGAGCGTCCAGCACCAGATGCCCGCGAAGCCGACGGCGCCCAGTTCCGTTGCGCCGAGGCGCCCGACCATCGCCGAATCGACCACACCCATCACGGTGCTCGAGATCTGGCTCAGGATGACCGGGTAGGCGAGCCAGCCCACCTCGCGCAGGCCGCCGCGGCCGTTGTCAGGGGGCGGGGGCGTCGGAAGGACGACTTCGGTGGGTTGGACCATGGCGATCGGACCTTGGAGACGAGGGGCGGTTTCGGAGGGCTGCGTGGCTTCGCGTCCGCAGCCTCCAGAGTCTCAGGGTCGAATCAGACCGCGGGCGGACGCGCGTCGCCGGCGGCGACGTCGGGGCATTGTTTGCCTTTCATGCGTCCACTCCTTCCTGAACCAGATGTATCATGTCGGGGGAAAACCGGCCAGGGAGAAAACAAGCATGCCCAGTATCGATCTCGCGGCGCGTCTTCGCCGCAGGGAGTTCCTCCTCGTGTCGGCTGGCCTCGGGATGGCTGCCTGCGCTGGGGGCCCCGCACTTTCTCCTCCCGTGCAGGCGATCGTCGACGACGAACTTTCCCGCCTGGACGCCCTGGGCCAGGCGGAGCAGATCAGGCGCGGGGAGGTGACTTCTCGCGAGTTGGTGGAGCGCACCATCGCTCGAATCGAGGCGCTCGACCCTCCGATCAACGCGGTCGTCACGCGCGTCTTCGAGCGCGCTCTCGCCGAGGCGGAAGGGGAGCTTCCGGACGGGCCGTTTCGCGGTGTGCCCTTCCTGCTGAAGGATCTGAACGATCTGGCGGGCGTTCGGACCACCATGGGCTCCCGGATGTTCGCCGACTACGTCCCCACCCGGAGTTCGCCCCACGCCCTGAAGACCCTCGAGGGCGGTTTCGTGGTTCTCGGCAAGACGAATACGCCGGAATTCGGGCTCGTCGCGACGACCGAATCCGAGCTGTTGGGTCCGTGTCGGAACCCGTGGAACCTGGAGCATTCGACCGGCGGCTCCTCCGGCGGTGCCGGAGCGGCTGTCGCTGCGGGCATGCTTCCGATCGCCCAGGCTTCCGATGGCGGTGGTTCGATTCGCGTTCCGGCATCCTGCTGCGGAGTCTTCGGCCTGAAGCCGAGCCGAGGAAGAAACCCGAAGGCCGGCAGCAAACGCGCCCTCGATATTTCCGTGAAGCATGTGGTGAGTCGCACGGTACGCGATAGTGCGGCCTTCCTGGCGCTGACCGAGCGGAAGGATGCAGACGCGCCGAACAAGCCGACTGGTTATGTCACGGAGGCATCCTCCCGTCGTCTGCGGGTGGCCTTTCATACGCCCAACGTCTACGGGGTCGAAGCACACCCGGACGTCAAGGCCGCAATCGAATCGACGGCTGCGCTATGTGCGGAACTTGGCCACCAGGTGGAGCAGGCCAGTCCGAACTACCGCGGGCTGGAGTTCCGGGATCACTTCATGAACTTGTGGTTCTCGGGCCCCGAGGCGCTCGTTCGCAGCGCCGTCGCCCAGGGCCTCGAGCCGGAAGATGTTCTCGAACCGGTGACACTCGGGATGGCCGAGCGATTTCGTGCGCTGCCGGAGGGCTCGACAGAGAAGGCGGTTGCCTTCTTTGCGACCTACCAGCGTGAAATGGCGGCTTTCTTCGAAGTCTACGACGTCGTTCTCTCACCGGTGCTTCGCACGCCACCGATCCTTTTGGGCACACAGGCCGGCACGCTGGGTTTCGACGAGGTGGACGAGTCGCTCTTCGACTACGCCTCCTACACCCCCGTATGGAACGCCGCCGGGAACCCGGCCATGTCGGTGCCCCTTGCATGGAGCCCCGCCAGTTTGCCGATCGGAAGTCAGTTCGCAGCACGGCTCGGAGGAGAAGGAACCTTGCTCGCGCTGGCCTACGAGTTGGAAGCGGCGCGGCCGTGGCGGGAGCGCGTAGCGCCAAGGCACTGAAGATCAACGGCGAGCTTCGCGGAGGTTCTGGCAGGGCAAGCAGACCGGGCTCTCAGGGCGGGCCTGCAGCCGCCGGAATTCGATCTCCTCGCCGCAGCGGATGCACTCGCCGTAGTCTCCGCGTTCGATCCGGTCGAGGGCGGAATCGATCTGTTGCAGGCGCAAGCGGGTCGCGTCGCGTTGCGCTTTCGCGAGCTGTTGTTGTTGCAGGGCATCGATACGCGACACCCGCCCGATCGGCTGGTCGAGGTCGACAGGGCGGGCGCTCTCCTCGGTGGCGGCCGCGTGGGCGGTCAGCTCTCGTCGGAGTCTCTCCAGGGCGTCGCGCAGCATCTGCTCTTCAGTCGGCGTCATGCTGCTCTTTCCACCGCGCCCAGTCGCGCTCGTCGTCCACGTCGAACGCGGCCTGCTCGGCGCCAATGGCGAAGACACGGCTCGGATCTCTCGCGAGCAGCGCACGAGCTCCCTGGTCGCCTTCGAGTTCGATCAAGCAGGCGAGGGCCTGCTTCCCCGCAAAAAGCGCCGGGACGCCGAGCACGCCCGCATAGCGGCAGGCCACCATCTCGTGGCCCGCGCGTCCGGCATCGACCAGTTGGCGAAGGAGCTTCGAATCGATGGCGGGTTGGTCCGAGAGGAGAAGCAGGACCGCATCTGCGTCAGCCGCGCGGACGCCGCAAGCGATGGAGCTTCCGATTCCATCGGTCCAGGACGGATTGGTCACTACCCGAAGGACCAGGCCGTCGAGGGTGTCGTCGATGGCCGCGCGGTCGGCACCGGCGACGACGATGAGTTCATCCACTCCGGCATCCAGGGCGGCGCGAGCGGCGTGCCGCACGAGGGGTTCGCCGCGCCACTCGAGGAGTTGCTTGGGCCGACCGAGCCGGCTCGATCCGCCGGCGGCAAGCAGCACGGCAGCGATGCGTCCGGTGAAGGGTTCCCGGTTGGGCGTCACGAGAGCAGCGGATCGTGGATCGGGCCCTTGCGAGCGCGCAGCCAGCCGCCGGGACGGCCCTCGGCGACGGCCTGGATCTCGGCGACCAGGGAAAGCGCGATGGCATCGGGCCCCTCGCCCCCGAGGTCGATACCGGCCGGGCCATGCAGCCGTTCGAGCTGCTCCTCCGTGAGGGTGGCGCCATCCTCGCGGAGTTCGGCGACCAGGTCATCTGCGCGTTGTCGGGGGCCGAGCAGACCGATGTAGGGGGTCGCTGACGGCAGCAGATCCGCCAGAAGCGCACGATCATGCAGGTAGTGGTGGGTCATCACGAGCGTGTAGGTATCGCGGCGGATGCCCACCCGGGCAATGGCTTCATCCGCCGGTACGCAATGCACACGCGCCCCGGGATAGCGTTCCGGCTGCGCATAGGCAGGCCGTGGGTCGCAGAGTTCCACCTCCCAGCCGAGGCCGAGAGCGAGCCTCGCCACGGGCAGGGCATCCGGACCCGCGCCGAAGATCACCAGACGCAGCGGAGGCCGGGCGATTTCGATGCTGACGCGCCCGCCCGCCGCTTGGATCTGGCGGCCGCGCCCGCTCTCGAGGCATTCGGCCAGTGCCACGCGCAGCTCGTCGTCCGGGGCGCCGTCCAGCCGGCCGTCGGGATGCAGGGCCCAATGGTGTCCCAGCAAGGGCTCCACGAGCCCGGTTGCCAGCGCACCGGTCTCCCGATTGTCGCGCCAGGCGCCCAGCGCCGAGAGGGGCCCCGGTTGCGCTTGGGAGACCGGTTCGAGCAAGACGTCCACGACGCCTGCGCAGCCGAGGCCGAGGCCCCAGATCACGTCGTCCTCAGCCGTGGCGTCGTAGTGCACCAGCGTGGGTGCACCGCTCGCCCGGATCCGAACCGCGTGCTCGAGCAGATCGCCTTCCAGGCAGCCGCCGCCGATCAGCCCGATCATCTCGTCGTCCGGCAGCACCAGAAGCCGGGCGCCGGGCCGACGGTAGGTCGAGCCTTGCGTGTGGACCACGCTGGCGAGGACGGCTGTCTGGCCGCCCCGAAGGGCGCCAAAGGCGTCGAGGATGTCGCGAAGCTCCCGCACGACGTGCGAGGATAGCGCCATGGCCGAGCCCCTCGTACGCCCCGCGCTGCGGAGCGATCTCGCGGAGATCACCGCGATCTACAACCACTATGTCGAAGCTGGCCCCGTGACCTTCGACGTGCGCACCTTCAGTGAGAGCGAACGCGAGCCCTGGCTCGGCCAGTTCACCGCGGACGGCCCCCATCGCCTGTTCGTGCTCGAGGAAGACGGGGCCGTCCAGGGCTACGCCGGCTCGATGCCCTTTCGTCCCAAGCCGGCCTACGCGACTTCCGTGGAAACGACGGTCTATGTGGCGCCCAGGTGCCAAGGGCGCGGCCACGCGACGAGGCTCTACGAAGCCCTCTTCGCGGCCCTCGCCGACCATGACCTGAACCGCTTCCTTGCCGGGATCACCCTGCCGAACGACCCCTCGATCCGGCTCCACGAGCGCTTCGGCTTCCGCAAGATCGGCGTGTTCACGGAGGTCGGCCGAAAGCACGATCGGTACTGGGACGTCGCCTGGTACGAGAAAGCCAACCCGACGGAGGAGCGTTCCGGGCTCTCCGCCTAGGAGACTTGCTGGATGGCTTCGAGGACCGGGGGGGAGGGGTTGCCCACGCTCGTCAGCCAGAGTTGGTGGACGGCCCGGGTGGCGCCGACATGGAGGAGTCGACGAGCCTTGGCGTCGTCGCGGAAGTGATGTTCGCTTACGTCGATGAGTACGACGTAGTCGTATTCGAGGCCCTTCACCTGCTCGATCTCGGTGATCTCGATCCCCGGGGCAAAACTGAAATCCTGGCGGATGACCCGGTGCAGGCGAGGTACCTCGCAGTTGGTGAGGCCTTCGAAGTAGAGGGCAGAGACCTCTTCGTCGGGCGTGAGAAGAGCCACCGAGGCCAGGGGCTCCGCATCGGAGAGACGCGAGAGGGCGTCGGCCAGCGCCGCAATGCAGGCGCCATGATCGGTGTAGTGGAAGAGTTCGACTGGAGGGCCACTGCGGGTCGTGATCAACGGGATACCGTCTTCCCGCAACGGGCCGAGCACGCTGTGGCCGAAACGCGCGATTTCATCCGACGAGCGGTAGCTCACCTGCAGTGTCTCGACGGACGTGCCCTCGATGCCCAGGTGGCGGAAGAAATCGCTCCATGAGGTGAAGCCTGCCTCCTGCATGACGTGCTGCTGGGTATCGCCTGCAAGGGTCAGGTTCTGCTGCGCATCCAGGCAACCCATCAGGACCTGGACCTCGAGGGGCGAGAAGTCCTGCACCTCGTCGATGGCGATATGCCGGTACTCGAGCGGCTGCCCGTTGGGCCCTCCGAGGGGGCCGACGCGTAACTGCCACAAGCGCAGCAACAGGGCGTCGTCTTCCGGGTCGAGCTCGGCCAGGATCTCCCGGTCGCCCTCGATCCAACCCTGGCATTCCTCATGGCGGCGTCTGCACCAATCGGTCACCTCGGCCAGCTGACGCTCGCTGAATGCCTCGGGCGCGTGCTCGGCGAAGACTTCCCAGAGGAGCTCACGGTTGGTCAATACGCTGACCCAATCGTCGAGCACCTGGTTGGCGGAAGCCTTGCCCGGAGCGCCCGCCACCTGTCGCTCCAGGGCGACGAGCAAGGCCGAGTGCAACTTCAGACGCTGGGCGAGGGCAGGGGTGTCTTCCCGGTGTCGGTTCGGCAGCGCCGGGAAGAGGCGCCGACGATGTTCCGCCGCCCATTCGCGAAACGTCCTGACCCGTACGTGCTCGACGCCGAGCGCAGGCAGGACATGGCTCACGTAATCCCGCAGGCCCGAGGAGAAGACCACGAAGAGAGTTGCCGCCGAATCGATCTGCGGATCGTCGTAGGCCAGGTAGGCAATCCGGTGAAGCGCGACGGTCGTCTTGCCCGAGCCGGCGGCGCCCCGGATCACGACCGGGCCCGCCGAAGGACGCGCGATCAGGGCGAACTGCTCCGGATCGATCAGCGCCGCGATGTCCGGCAGGTGCTTGTCGGCCCGCTGGATGTTCCCCTCTGAATCCGTACCCAGCTGGCGCGTTGCACCCTCGCCGATCGGGTTCACGCGCAGGGCGGAGCCTTCACCGCCGCCGAGCTTCGGCGCCTCGCGGGAGGTCATCTTCCAACCGTCCGGCTCGTTCGCGTCGACACGGAAGGTGCCCTCGGGCGCCTCCACCCGCTCCAGCCGGCTATCCCGGATGGTGACGGCCCGCCTGGCTTCGATCGTGCCCTCGTGGGTGCGCCCGGTGATTTCTTCTTCGAACTCCTCGCCTTGCTGATAGCGGTAGAAGAGCTGGGCGATCGGCGCATGGCGCCAATCGACGATGCGCAAGCCGTGATCGAGGCGGGTCGCCCGGCCGAGGAAGAGATCACGCACCCGCTCACCCTCGCGAATCCGCATGTGGGCAAAGTACGGGGAAGCGGGATCGACCTGGGGAGCGCTGCGGGATTTTCGCAGCTGCTCGAGCACGGCGCTCTGGTTGTTCCAGCGCGTGTTCAGCGCCGATCGCTCGAAGAAATCCATCTCGCCGCGCACGAGCTGCTCGCGAATGCGCTCGAGGTCGTCGACGAGGTTCGCTTCCGACGGTGGTTTCGGAACGGGAGCGTTCGCGAGCGCTTCGTTCACACCCTCCAGCAGGGAGAGTTCATCGGCGACGATCCTGTCCTGCAAACCGGTTCCTCGCGTTTCCACAAGAAGAACACGATTAGATCAACTCTCCCGGGATTCCAAATCTTGACAAGACGCCGAACACGGGGAATGCCCGGCGCGATTCAACCGCTGTTCGTTTCCTCGTCCTCGTCGCGGGGTACGGCGGGCCAGAGGCCGCGGGCGGAGAGCCGCTCGAGGGCCGTAGCCCGCTCCGGCGAATACAGGGCCACGAGCGCGATATCCCCCTCGGTGGGAACCCATTCTTCGAACATGGGCTCCACGCGTTCCGCCCGCTTCGTTCCGAGGATGAGGTAGGGATCCGGGTCTCCAGGTCGAATCGGCCCTTCCGTCGGCGGCTCGGCCGCAGGCTCGTGGTATTCGAGCTCGACGATCTGGGCGTCGCCGTGGCGAAACCGCACGTTCCAGCGCTCCACGTCCTTGGGCCCGTCGAAGAGCACCCGGCCTCCATGTTTGAGGACGATACGCCTCGCCACCTCGCTGCTCTCTCGGCCGATGGCGGCATAGCTCGTGGGAACGCTGTATTCGGCCATGGCCTCTCCGGCGAAGTGGTGATTGACCTCGTTGTTCGGCGTGAGGCCCACCACCGCTCGCGCTCGCTCGAGGCGCATGCGCGCCACCGTGCGCTCCTCCAGCGCGTTGCCCCAGACCACCCGAAAGCCCCTGGTCTCGGCGGCTCGGCAGTGCAGCGGGTTCGAATCGGAAAACAAGACGTTTTCTTTTTCGGCGCCAAGGGCCTCGACGAACGCGAACGCCAGTTCTTCGCCACCCAGCACGACGAGGGCCTCCCGGCCTGGCGCGCGCACCCCGAGCAAGCGCGCGACGAGGGGCGCGGTTCCGCCCTGCAGGATGACCGTGACAGCGATGGTCAGGAAGACGAGCGCGCGGATCGAATTGGCGTCCGCGAAGCCCATCTCCTCCAGGAAGCCGGCGGCCAGCGAGGCGATGGCTGCGGCGACGACGCCGCGAGGGCCGACCCAGCTGAGGAATGCCCGCTCCCGCCAATTCAGATCCGAGCCCAGCGTGCAGATCCAGACATTCAGCGGGCGAACCACCAGGGCGAGAGCCCCAACTGTGAGGAGCCCTGGAACTCCCAGGCCCAGGACGTCAGCCATGCGCACGTCCGCTGCCAACAACACGAAGAGGAGGCCGATCAATCCGACCGTGAGATGCTCCTGGAATTCACCCAGCTCCCGGGCGATGTGCCGTTCCATGTTGCCGACCACGACGCCGGCCACGGTCACGGCGAGGATTCCGCTCTCGGTCAGCAGGGCTTCGCACACCTCGAAGGCCACCAGGGCACCACCCAGGGCGACGAGATTCTCCAACCCTTCCGGCACGGCGCGGGGGAGTCGAAGCAGACCGACCAGCGTCAGCCCGAACACCAGACCTGCGATCGCCCCGAATGCCGTGCGTGCGGCCAGGTCGGTCGCTCCGGAGGTCAGATGGCCGAGATCCGGGTCGAGGACGACGAGCTGGAGTGCCACGCCGGCTACGATCGCGCCGACCGGATCGATCAGCAGGCCCTCGGCTTCGAGCACCGTCGCCAGCTTGGGACGCAGGGGCACGTTGCGAAGCAGGGGTCGAATGACGGTCGGGCCCGTAACGATGACCAGCGTTCCGAACAGCAGCGCCAATCGTAGATCGCCCCAGCCCATGAACAGGTGGGCCGCGACGGCACCGCCCAGGCTCGTGACGACAGCGCCTAGCGTCACCAGCCTCCGGACGGGCGCGGCGGCCCTTCGCAGGGCCGAGAGATCGAGATTCAGCCCGCCTTCGAAGAGGATGATCGCGACCGCAAGTGAGACCAGGCCGAACAATCCATCCTTGCCGAGCAGCTGTGGGTCGATCCACCCCAAGAGGTCCGGACCGACCAACACGCCAGCGGCGAGGAGCAGTACGATGCTCGGGATTCGCAGGTGGCGGGCCACCAGCTGGCAGGCCACGCCAATGCCCAGGGCCAGGGCGAAGGTAAAGCTCGGCGATGCGTGCATGCCCGGCGGAGTGTGGGGACTTCGACCGGGATTGGCGAGTTGGCGAGCGGTTTCGTTCGCCCGGCCCGGTCTGGGTCCCACCGGCGGTCTGCGATCCTGGCAGCCCGATCAGTTCCTCTTTCGGGACGGTGCCTTCGGCTGAGCGGCGGCGCTCTCCCCGGCCAGGCGTCCGGTGATCCAGGCCCACAGGAAGTTGAAACCGCCGATCCTGCCGATCACGTCGAAGATCTCGCCGCACAGAAAGAGGCCGGCTGCCCGGCGGCTTTCGAGGGTCGAGGGGTTCACCTCGGAGAGTGGGAGACCACCGCCCGTCACCTCTGCCTTCCCATAGCCCTGGTTCCCGTCGACGGGAAGCTCGAAGGCGGTCAGCAGCGGCATCAGGCGTCGCCACTGGCTCGGGTGGAGCTGGGTTGCACGCATTCGGCCCTGGAGGCCGGCACGCTCCAGGATGAGTTCGGCCAGGCGCCGCGGCACCACTTCCGAGACCAGGACATCCATTCGTTTGCGGGATTCTGCCTTGAAATGGCGTTGCCAAGCTTCTTCTCCCAGCCCCCCCCAGGCCACGCGAAGCTTTGCGCCGTCGCGCACGACCCAGTGGCTGGCATCGAGAATCGCAGGGCCCGAGTAGCCGCGGTGGGTGAAGAGGAGTTCGCGTTCCCGCGCCTCGAGCACTTTCTCGCCGGCCAATGCCTGCCAGAGGACACGCGCGGAGATCCCGGCAAGCTCGCCGAAGGCAGGATCGGGGGAGGTGAGCGGAACGAGCGCCGGATAGCGTTCGAGCAGGCTGTGCCCGAGAGCCGTGGCCAGAGCAAAGCCCGCGCCGTCCGACCCGGTCTTCGGCAAGGAGAGCCCACCGGAAGCGAGAACGACCCGGCTGGCCAGGGTCTCCTGGGTACGGCCGTCGCGCGTACCTCGGACGACGAACCCGTTCTCCCGTTGCTCTAGCCTGAACTATGCACGAAAGTTGGCTGAGAACCTGGCTTTCCACGGTTTCGGCGTGCCGCGCGGCGATTGACGCTGACGGATTTCGTTTTGGGTGGTCGATGCCCATTCCGTGGCGAGAATTTGGGGCGTGCCTCG
>JAAETT010000595.1 GCA_024228115.1 bacterium | reverse complement strand
TTCCGGGCGATGCAGAGAAACTGCAGGCAATTCTCCTCGAACGTGATGCCGAAATCGAGAAGCGCGACGCCGCGATCACGGAACGCGACATCGAAATCCGCCAGCTCCGCGAGTACGTCCGCCTCCTGAAGAGCCAGCAATTCGGCAGGAGCAGCGAGAGCGTACACCGCGATCAACTGGGGCTGTTCAACGAGGCCGAGCAGCTGGTCTGTGACGAAGTCAGCGAGGAGGATTCCACGGTCTCGGTACCGGCCCACACGCGGGCGAAACGAGGGCGGCGGCCGCTGCCTTCCTGGATGCCCCGCGAAGAGATCCTCCACGATCTCTCCGAGAACGAGAAGGTCTGCGAGGCGGATGGGACGGCCCTCGTCGAGATTGGCCGTGAGACCTCGGAGCAGGTCGAGTTCATCCCGGCAACGGCACGGGTCCTCGTCCATGTGCGCCCCAAGTACGGGTGCCCGAAGTGCAAGACGGGCGTGAGGATCGCGCCGCTGCCGCCGCAGCCGATCCCGAAGAGCGTGGCTTCGCCCTCGCTGCTCACCTACGTGGCGATCTCGAAGTACGCCGATGCGCTTCCCCTCTACCGGCAGGAGAAGATCCTCGGGCGCCTCGGGATCGATCTCTCGCGGGCCACGCTGGCCTCGTGGATGGTGAAGGCCGGTGAGCTGGTGCAGCCGCTCGTGGAGCGGATGCGGGAAGAGATCCTCGCGAGCGGCTTCGTGCAGTGCGACGAGTCGCGTTTCCAGGTGCTGAAGGAGCCGGGCAAGGCGGCCGAGTGTAGACGCTCACTCAGAAGCGTAGAAATCTGATCATTTGGCCGGGGGGCGACGCAGCCCGCCGTTCCGGATTCCGATTCAGATCTTCCGGGTCGAAAGGTCCTTGACCCAGGGCGAACGCCCTCCCGGCTCGACC
>JAAETT010000594.1 GCA_024228115.1 bacterium | reverse complement strand
TGTGCGCCCCGTTCCGCGGCGAACTGCCTGGGCCGATCTCCTACAGCGTGTCTTCGAGGTCGATGCGCTTTGCTGCCCCCGTTGCGGCGAGCCGATGCGCCTTCTCGCTGCCATCGAAGACCCCGACGTGGCCCGCAAGATCCTCGAGTGCCTTGGCCTGCCTGCGCGCGGGCCCCCGCTCGGAGCCGCACCGGGCCCATCGGTCGACTCCGATCCTGACTCCTGGGACGAGGAGTCACACTGGGACTTGGATCAAGCGCCTCCCGGCAGCTGACCCACGAACTCGGACCAGCCTCTCGCCCTGGCACCAGAGCTGGATCCCGGCAGAGGACAGGATCCGCCTCGATGCCGATCCCGCAACGCCACCCCTGCGCCCGCACCATGGCGATCTCTCACCCGACCACCACCATCCGCGGATCTCCTGCGCACACCAGCCACCCAACCCGTTGAAATCATCCCCCGACGGGGCGATCCCCGGTCGGCGAGTAGTCGACGGAACACCTACTACCCGGTCATTGAGCGAAAACGCAGCCTGAATTCCCTATCTTCCCGGCGCAGCTCGGCCTGTGTGGGTAGAAGCTCGCGGACTTCGAGGGCGGAGTTGGGCAATCGCTCGAACAGCGCGATTCGATCCCAGCGGATCTCGAAGGTCGTGCGCAGCCGCAGACGCTCTACTCCCTCTTCAAGTTTGTTCGTGAGATCGATTACGATGGTCTTCGTCTTGCCGGCTGGCATTCCAACCACAACGTCTACTGGCAACCACTGCCCGTTCTGTAGTTCCATCTCGAGAGTTGGCGGGACAACGACCAGGCTGGGGTTCTGGGACATCGCGATATTCGTGCTTGCATCGCCATACTGAAGCCAGCCAGTCAGAGCCATCACAGGCCGCTGTAGCTCTTTGAGTGGGCCGAAATCGAGGCTCAGAATGAGTTCCTGTGTCTTGCCGCGAAGCGGCGGCGGCAAGCCGGTGCCGGGCGGTGCGAAGACACCATCGATCTCGAGCACGGAAGCCGTACGATCGATGCCATCGTCGCCTAGCGCGCTCCGAAGTGAACGTCGTTCGCGTAGCGCCCAGAGCTCCGAGGGCGGAAATGGTGGTGGCATCAGGCGGTCGGTGGGATGGACCTCGGTACCGAAGTCGTGGTCTACGGCCACAAGTCGAGCGTGATCCAGGTAGAGCACTTCGCGAAGCTCCTCGGTTAGCTCCAACACATAAGCGCTGCCGCGAGGTACCAGCTCGCTGCTGTCTCCTACCAGCACGAACTCATCCGGGTCAGCGGCCAGCACCTCGCCCCGCCGCAGCGAGAGCCCGACGGGCGAGTTTCCAAGCAAGTCGGTGACAAAGCGGAAAGACCGACCATCCCACGCGTATAGAAAGGGGCAGGAACCAGCAGCGACGTTCTGCTCGACGATGGTGAGCGCGCCATCGGAGGCAGAGGCCTCAATCTGGTTGTCCACAACTCCGTTCGTCCACACGGTCTGCACGGAGTCGAGCTGTCGATGGTCACCGAGACCCAGCTCAATGGGAAGGGCGTGTAGCAAGCGCGCCGTGCTGAAGTTGCCCGCTCGGACCTGCACGCGAGTGCCAATTCCTGTGGGGTTGGTCTTGGTGCCCTGGAGTCTGACCTTGAGCTGCCCGTTTCGCTGGCCTCCCTCGTTGCGTACCAGCTCCAGACCAGTTTCGGTTACCAGCAGTAGATCGCTGTCGCCATCGTTGTCGAAGTCCGCCGCCAAGGTATCGTGCACCGCCGAAAGCTCCGCGGACGCCAACTCTGTGGCACTGGTGGCGTCCCACCAGTTGCCGTCCCCGAGATTGCGCCACAGGCGTAGTGCCCCGCCGCCCAGCCGTGTGCCCGCAACGCAGAGGTCGAGCCGGCCATCATTGTCATAGTCGATCAGCGTGGCGGCCCTCGGCTCCAGGTCACCCAGTTCGAGGTGTTGACGCTTCCCACCACCGCCCGGGAGAGTCAGCACCTTCGTGTCGTCGACGAGCACCGCGTCGGGCCACTCATCGCCATCGAGGTACTCGAGCAGAAGATGGCGAGCGGGAGGCCACGGGCCGGGAGGATCAGGTCGGGCAGCGAACTGGCCGACACGCTGGTTCTCAAATAGCTGTGTGGGTCGATCACCGCGAGCGAGAACGAGATCGATGGCCTCATCGCCGTCGAGGTCTGCGGCGCTGAGATCGACCACGGCTCCATCGTCACGAATGCCTGCGGCGGTGGTGACGTTCTTGAAACGACCATCGCCGCTGTTCTGCCAGAGCTCTGTGCCGCTCTGGCGCGCCACCGCGAGATCGACATCGCCGTCGTGTTCATAGTCCACCCAGCGCGCGGTATTGCCAGTGAGATCCGACAGCCCCGCTCGCGTCGTGACATCATCAAACCCGCCAGAAAGTTCCTGCTCCAGCAGCAATGCACCTCCGGGGCTCAGGATCAAGACGTCGTTGCGCGCGTGGAGAGAAGGGTCGTAGCGGACACCCTCGGGCACAGTGTTGTGGAAGTCGCCAACGATGGTGACAACGGGCCCACTCTCCATGATTGAGCGCGGAACCTCGATATTCACCGGAGTTCTCACAAATCTCCCGTCCTCTCCCAGTCGCAGCAAGCTCAGTTGGCCCTTGGGTTCAACGAGCAGCAGCGTATATCGTCCACTTTCGTCGACCTCCAGGACAGCGGCGCTCGCAGCCGCGCCAGCAATCGCCAGCTCGTGGCTTGCGTTCTGGAAGCGAACCGCGATGCTGGAAGCTGCAGCCTGTGGCGCGGCGCGAAGCGCAGGCTCGGCTTGCGTGTGGATACAGCGCTCAAGGGCGTCGGGGGAACGGTCCTGCTCACCAACCAGATTGCGCAGCCTTAGAAGCTCTCGCTGTCGCCGCTCGAGTTCTTCACGATCACCTTCCCGACGGACGTAGCCCACCAGGCGATAGTGTGCTGCCGTGTGTAGAGGATCGAGGCGTACTGTCTCGCGCAGCTGCTCTACGGCACCCTCATGGCGACCGGCGGCTTGGTAGGCGCTCGCGAGCTGGAAGCGCAGGGCGGTCGTATGCGGATCGAGACGGGCCGCCTCCTCGAAATGTCCGATGGCTTCTTCGAAGCGCGAGTCGTGTGAGAAAGCCAGCCCAGTGAGGTAGTGGGTGGTGGCTGCTTCCGGTTCGAGCTCGCGTGCGCGCGCCAGCGTCTGGTGGAGTTTCTCCGAGGGGCGATCCAAGAGATAGGCGCGCGCCAGATTTCGCTGCGCCAAAGCGGATTTCGGGGCCAGCTCGGTGGCCTTCTCAAACGCTTCGGCTGCCTTCGCCGAATTCCTGTTTTCGAGATGAGCGATGCCGAGGTTCGTCGTCTTGGCGAAGGCCGGCGACAGCTCGGCTGGCGTTCCGGGGCCACAGCGCGGAAGCAGCAGCAGGATGGCAAGTAGCGCAAGCGTTCTCGTGCTCTGGACCTTTGCGATCGACATGGGCGGGTGGCCAGTCTAGCCCCGGTACCTGCCAGGAGCGATGGGCCGAGGCGCCTCTCTCGGGCTGTCTACTCTCCATTTCGCTGCGCCACTGCTCTCCAGATTGTCGTGAGCCGCGGCCATGGTTGGGATTTCCCCCGAATTGTGGTTTGATAACGAGGTCGCCGGCCCAAGAGCGTCCCTGTGACAAATTGGGCAGACTCTGTCTATTGGGCAGACTCTGTCTGGAGGGAAGACAGGAGGCAGGACACATGAGTGAGGCGAGTGTGAGACACTCCCACATTCTTCCGTTCCGGCTGAGGACCGCGCTGATACTCGCCGCAGGGCTCTGCTGGCTCGTCCTGGTTCCCCTGCAACTGACCCTCTTCCTCCTCATGTGCCTGGCGGGGATCGGGCTTCTCGGAGCAATCCTGATCGAGATCTTCTATCCGCCTTCCGAAGAAGAACTGGCGCAGCACACACCCCTGAACCTCGACGAACGAAAGCGCTGGTAGACCTCGGCCTTCACCGCTCCTGCAAACAACTGTGCCCGTCGAGAGTGATCCCGACGGGCACAAGCGTATCGAATGCGAGAGACGAGCTATGCGGTTGTCGTGACCTCGGCCCCCTCATCTGAACCGGCCGGCAGGTTGACGAAGATCCCAATCAGGCCACGGATTCCGATCGAGTTGATGATGTTGTACATCATGGCCAGGTAGGCCGCGACCATCAGGCTGCCGAAGAAGGCAGCGCCGACCATCTCTAGCCTGAAGGGATGATCCGCTTCGTACATCGTTCGGCGCAGCATACCGTCCATTCCTGCGAGCCCCATGCAGACCGACATTCCGATTCCGCCGATCAGATGCGCCCAGAAGTGGAAGCTCGTCAGGAACTTGCTCTTCAGCGGAGTGTCGTTTGTGAGCATGGGGAAGAGGGCGTAGAGCGCTGCATACAGCGTCATGCCGAGACCGATCAGTAGTTGCATATGGGCGTGAGCTCCGATCACCCACTGCGTATTGTGCAGAATGCGATTCATGCCGAGGTCTGCCTGGATGATCCCCGCCGGCACGCCCAGAGAAAAGCCGAGGATGCCGCCCAGTAGGAATTTCAGCTGCGGTGTCATCTTCAGCGGTCGTGCGTCGTGCAGGGTCTTGAGAGTGACGAAGATGGCAATGCCTGAAGTAACCAGCTCGAAGGCCGTGACCATCTCTCCCGAGAGGATCTTCATCCAGTTCCACTGCGGTTGATCAGCGAGCAGGTGATGGCCCCATACATTCCAGGACACCACCAATTCTACGAGTAGTGCGGCGCGTGCCACATTCTCCATGAACAGCTTCCGGCCAGAAATCAGACCCGCTAGCAGATACCAGGTGCCCGCTACGTAGATCAGCACCAGACCGTCCGCGATCAGATCCAGCCCCCACCAGTAGATGTTCTTGTAGATGAGCGCGTCGAACCAGGCCGTTGGCAAGGGCTCCCCTGCGAAGAGATAAAGGGCGTGAATCAGAAACACGATGGAGATTCCGCCGAGTACCACGGCATCCAGTAGGGTATCGATGGTTCCGCGGAAGATCGCCACGATCGGCAAGGGCATCAACGGCTCGGCCACCTTCTTGCCCCGCCAGCGTCTGTAGACGTTCACGAAGCCATCGATGCCCACAGCCGACATCAACAGCGGACCCATCGGCTCCTCGCCTTCACTCCGACTGAAAACCGTCGCAAAGATGTTGTAACAGAAGATGACAACACCGGTCATGATCAGAATATTGCCCAGCGAGAAGACCAAGAGCGCGATTGGCTTGAATTCTGTCACGGGCAATGGCCAGTAGTTCGTATAGAGTGCGCCGTAGCGAAACGCGAACCCTGCCATCCAGACTGTCACAACGCCGACAGCCATGGTCATCCAATTGATTTCTGCCAGCTTCTGGCTGTACAGGCTCTTCTTCATCAGCGTCGGTACCAGAAAGTAGAAAGCACCGAAGACCAGCATGAAGCTACCGCCGAAGATTCCCACCATTGGATGGGCTCCCATCAGCGCGAAATAGTGATCCGCATCCATCAGCTCGAAGCTGATCTGCTGCCCGCGCATCATCATCCCTTCCATGATGCAAAGCCCATAGAAGAGGAGGGAGATCACAGCGAAACGAAGCGAGACACGTTGCAGGGGCGTGAGTTCTGAAGCATCTAACATGGCGCTAGCTCCTCAAGGGATTCGAAAGCTGCAGGGAAAGAGCCGGAGCAAGGGGACTAGAAGAGGGCGGAGGCCAGAGAATCGGATGCAGAACCTGAGACAATCACGACATCCTCTGCGATCATGCCCTCTCCCTTCGGCCCAGAATACTCGGTAGAGCGAATCGTATACTTCCCAGGTTTGTCAAAGAGCCACACGAGATCGTTGTCGTGCCCAGGGACCACCTGCATCTGGAACATCATGGAACCGTCTTCGCGAAACACGCCAAAGCCGTAAGTGAGGTCCGACGAGGTCACGTTGAAGCGCACCATGTTCCCCGTCTCGATTTCGATCCTCTTGGAGGGGAAGAGGAACTCGTGTTCTGCCATCTGAATCTCGAATTCCTGGTCGATCGGCTGCTTGTCACGTGCCAGATCCCACTTCACCCACGGAATCTTGTTGAAGGTGAAGACATGGATCCCCACGCCAAGGAAAACGAGCGTGGCGACCCAGACGTAGAACGCCTTCTTGGAGTTGGGGTTGGTCGCACCGGCGGTGGTGACACGCGCGGCGAAATACCCAATGAATGAAATCGCGATCAGTGTGTAGGCAAGGTAGACGACCTTCATCAAAGCAAAGACACTTGCCGAATCCGTCATGAGCGATCTCCACGATCCGCTGCCTGACGCCGCGAATCACTAGGGGGTGAACAGCCGATAAAGCGATCTAAAGATCTACCAATTGCCTTCGTGAGAGAGCAATTGGTGTGCCAATGGAAGCTGGGCAGTAGTTGGCGCATCTGGGTGTTACTGCTCGTACAGAACTGGGCTCGCTCCGGCACAGGTGTGATGCGAGCTACTCATCCAGCTGTCTGCAGAGTGACCGGTCGCTGGGCACGGGCCGCCTAGCAAGTAGGCAAGCTTGCAGCTGACGAGAGCTTGCGGCTGCCAGTCCGGGCGACGGCTGTTTTGATGCTTTTTCGAGCAGCTGCTACCTAGGAGCGTCGCATGAGTCCGGTCCACAGGAAGCAGTGAAGATGAATGCAGCGAGAGGCAAGGGTGCAGAGGCCGAAGGCGATCACGGACAGATCGCAAGACGGCGTTTTGTTTGTTGCGCCGCAGTAGGCTCTCTGCTGGTACTCGTCACCCTGAACGGGGCGTTCTTCTGGAAGCTGACGACCGCGGTACCTCATTCGACTCCCCTCGATCTCAGCCGGCAGAGCCAGAGAAGGGTGGTTGAACTTCGCGGACTCTTTCCCGGTCGGTATCATCTCGCGATCGAATTTTCCATTCCCGAAAATTTCGAGGATACAAAGAGCTTCTATCGAGGAAGCGGTGCAGAGAGAATTCATCAAGATCTCGATGTCGATCTTGAACTTCTCCTCACGGATGAGAATGGAAGGTCGCTGCTCGAAGCAGCCGGTGGAACTCGAGGCTGGAAGATCTACAACAGACCTCACCTCGAGCACGCAGATGGCGGACTAGAGAACTTCTCCTTCGAGGCAAGTCCGTTTCATTCGTATTCACTTCGGACAGCTGTACTTCGCGCGAGTCCCTCCGCTGCGCCCTACCGCGCATCGCTTCTGCTCTATGCGGAAGGCATCGAATACTTGGGGATCAAGGCCGCCATCTACAACAGCCTGCTCCTCATCGTCCTGATCATGGTCATTGTCTTGGTCTGGGCTTATCGCTTCGGTGAGGCCGATGAAGACATCCCCTCTCTGTCTTAGAGCAGCCCGGTGCAAGGCTCGCGTGCCTGCCCCCGACGGGGCGATCCCCGGTCGGCGAGTAGTCGACGGAACACCTACTACCCGGTCATTGAGCGAAAACGCAGCCTGAATTCCCTATCTTCGCCCCCTCATTTTCGGTGCTGCGCATAGCTCGGGATCGGCTGTGCGTTCTCATTGTCGGATCGGCCGACTCCCGTGCCTGTGCCGAAATGCGGCCCACCACCTATGCGGCCCTCCGGTAGTAGTGTTTGAGGATTCCACCAAGCCTTTCCCGGTACTCAACGACGCCGTCAAAATCGGGCTCGACGCTCGTTTTCTCGATCAGCTCATTATCGAGCCCCTGGTGATTTCGCTCCAAGTGGTAGTGCTCCGTGTATTCCTCAACGGCCTTGCGAAGGTGGCACTCGCCCAGTGGGATAATCTTGGCCAGACACTCTGATTTGACGGACTGCACAAACCGCTCCGCGTAGGCGTTCAGATTGGGGCTCCGCGCCGGGAGCTTCACTGCCTTCACACCGGATGGCTTGAGGATATCCCGGAACCGATTTGTGAAGAGCGGATCGCGGTCGTGGATGAGATAGCGAGCCCCATTCAAGAACCCCGAATCACAATCGGTGAGATTGCGCGCCATCTGTTTCATCCATTCTCCATCGGGCTGCCGGACGATTCCGGCAATCTCGACCCTACGAGTCTTGAGGTCGATCACGAAGAGCACGAAGTAGCGAACCAAGCCAACCCGTGTCAGCACCTCGACGCTGAAGAAATCGGTTGCCGCAATCGCTCCCCAGTGAGCCTTCAGGAACGTCTCCCAAGACATCGTTCTTCCTCGAAGCGGAGCGGGATCCAACCCATTTCCAAGGAGAATTCGCTTGATCGTATTCCGGCCAATATCGTGCCCCAAGTTGTAGAGTGCTCCTCGGATTCGCGTGTAACCCCACGTCGAATTCTGACGAGCCATCTGCAGGATCAGCTCCTCGATCTCGGCAGCTGTCCTGGGGCGGCCGACAGCGCGGCTCTTGCTGCCATCGTACTTCCTCGAGATCAACCTCCTATACCACCGAAGCAAGGTGTCCGGCGTCACCAAGGTGCTGATCTCGAAGAGCCCTCTTCGGCCGATCGCCTTGGCCTTCGCTGCGAGACGCCGGCGCTGACGATCTGTGAACAGCGGCCGCTTTCCTCCCAGCTGCTCTCTGAGCGCCCGGTTCTCTTCGAGCAAGTACTCGATGACGTCCTGCTGACTGCGATTCACCCATCCGGCAAAGGTCAACATCAGAAACTGGAGCTGCAGAGTGTTCATGGGGGCGAAGATAGACCAATCAGCATGCTGGAAATGGACCGAGGGCACCCGGCCCCTGCCCTTCCAACTGACCGAATTCCCTCACCTTCCTCATCGGCCGAGTTTCCGCACAGGACGCGGTAGCGCCTACGGAACGTCGGCGCAGATGTTCGTTCCCGTGTCGGTCGGAAGAACGACCGTGGTGAGATAGCTCGATGCGGCGCCCCGCGTGTAGTCGCCCAGCACCCTGTAGACGGGCGAGGCGTCCTGTCCCTCGTTCGCCCAGTCCCCCACCGATTCCAGAGCGCCGAATCGTCCTTCATCTTCAGTCTTGTCGGGCCCGACGTCGGTGTAGTGCGCGTACATGCGGATGTTCGGCACGGTGATGTTGTCGAAGTAGTGCCAGTAGACGCAGTACATGCGAGGGTCATTGACGACGTTGTCGTACAGCGCCTCGAGCTTGTCCTTCTGCGCCTGCGTTCCCGGCGCGTTGAGCGGCACGATGTAGTGCTGTCCACCCTCGTAGGCGGTCAGGAGGAGGTCCGTGTTGGCTGAAGCTGCGAGCGCTGCCTTATGCGCCGTAACCTGCTCTGGCATCGTCGTGGCGTCCGGATCTGTACGGATGCCGACCGTCGGATTGCCCGGGTCCGGTTGGGGAAAGACCGACATCGGGAAGAGTGCCGCAACGGCCGCCATGTTCGGTTCCGAAACGGCCGCCTCCACCACCTGAAGGAAGAGATCGACCGTCGCAGGCGCATTTGGATCCAAGCTGTCGACGAGGAAGTTCAGGTCTTCGTCCGAGAACGTGGTGCGCGCTTCGAAGTAGGGTGCGATCGCAACGGCATCCGCCTTCGTGGAAGCCGGCACTCCGTTGTCGTCGGGAACGTTCGCCGACAGGATCTGCTGAGCGACGCCGATGTTCGCCGATTGACCTGCCAGTACGCGAACCGTCGTTCTAGCTGGATCTGCCGCGGCGAACGCATCGAAGCGCTCTACGGCTAACCTCGCGTAGTTCTCATAGACGGTCTCCGAGGGGTCGATGTCTCTCACGTACGCATGCTGAGGAAAGAACCCGTTCCAGACCTCGTTCGAATACTCCTGGAACACGGCGATCCCTGGGTCGAGATCAGTTTTCAGCAGGTTTGCGAGCTCCGTCGCATATTGCACGTCAGCCTGGTGGGGGTAGTTGATCCATATCGGCTTGAAGAAGTGGTTGCCCAGTCTCGCGATGACCTCGTACGGTACGCCTCCGGCAGTGGCCCAGCTGTAATCCTCTACCTCACCGCGCTGCGACCAGGAGGTGATCGGTGAGAAGTTCGTCTGGAGCCAATCCATGAAACGAATCGGGTTATCGGGGTGGGTCGGGCCCAGCTGGAAGTAGGCGTCGAGCGAGGAGAGGAAGTCGGGATTGAACAACTCCGAGTCGTTCGCCGGAAGTGCACCGGCGGCGAGGTTCTCGTAGGCGACGGCCATGTCTGCGGGCACCAGGCGGAAGTTGGTCGGTGGCGCTGTGCCGATCTTGTGCAGGTAGACGAAGAAGTTGCCCTCTGCGGTGAGCTGGTTGATCGACAGCGTGATCTTGTGTCCGCCGCCCGAAGTGGGGCTCCAGTTCGCCACGACGGCCGGGTCGGTCCCGCAGCCTCCCTGGCATGTGAACTCGAACATGTCCGCTAGCAGCTCGCCGTCGAACATGAACACCCAGTCCATGGCAACGATCGGCGTGTGGTCCTTGTGAGCGGGATCATTGAGCCATATCGCGGACTTGATCGCCTGCTCGTTGGCTGGAATACCCATCGCCAGGGGTATCGCCGTGGGATTGTCATGGCTGTCTACGGGCACGGCGAGGAACGGCGTGGTGTCCGCGCAGAAGAACGGATTCCCTGCGAAGTTGCAGGCAGCCCAAGAAGAGGACTGCTTCATCACGTTCAAGAAAGGAAGCTGCGTACTCGACGACCCGACACCGGCCAGGTTCGTTCCGCCGGTCGGCTTAAACTTCGGGGTGCAGCCTGGGCCAGAGCTCGAGAACGCAACGACAAGGAGGAGAGCTGTTGGCGATCACGAGAAACCGTAGAAATCTGATCATCTAGGAGTCTGCGCGGTAGAAGCGAGATCGGCCGCGTAGCGTGGGATTCTCGGTTGAATTGTTGCGGTGAGTAGGGTCTGGGGCGCCCGGGACCGCGAAGGCTCCGGATCGGGTGTGAGCCGGGGTTGCCCTGGAAGCCG
>JAAETT010000593.1 GCA_024228115.1 bacterium | reverse complement strand
CGGCTTCCAGGGCAACCCCGGCTCACACCCGATCCGGAGCCTTCGCGGTCCCGGGCGCCCCAGACCCTACTCACCGCAACAATTCAACCGAGAATCCCACGCTACGCGGCCGATCTCGCTTCTACCGCGCAGACTCCTAGGGGGCTTTCCGCGCGGGCACGCTGCCGAGCCATCTCGGAGCGGGCCCGCGCCGTCCGCGCCCGCTGGCGTCACGAGGAGACGGCCATGAGACTGCGAAGGGTTCGGCTGCGCGACGGGGACGAGTTCTCCGTGGCCGTCCAGGATGGGGATCGGTGGGTTCCCGTCATTCCCGCCTTGGCCCGCCATCGGGCCGAGCAACGCGGAGACCTTCCCGGCCTCGCGGCCGTCGCGCGAGACGTGGTGGCCTTCTGTGCGGAACGCGAAGTCATCTTGCCAGAGCTGAATCGGCTGCTGGCGTTCCTCAGGGAAGAGGACGTCGACCTGGACGACACTTTCCGCCCGGAGGCCCTGCTTCCTTTCGACCCGGTCTCCTTCCGCGACTTCATGCTCTACGAGAAGCATGCCCTCGACGCCGCCCGTGGTTATGCACGGCGCTTCATGCCCGCCGCCTCGAAGCTCATATCGCTCTACGAAGCGGTGCTCCGTAGGCCGCCTGCCTTTCTGCATCCCAAGCCGATCTGGTACGAGAAGCCGATCTACTACATGGGAAGCCACGTCAACTTCTTCGCCGATGGTGATGAGCTCCCCTGGCCGTCGTATTCGAACGCGTTCGACTACGAGCTCGAGCTGGGCGCGGTCGTCTGCCGACCCTTGCGCAACGCCACGCCCGACGAGGCACTCCGGGCCATCGGCGGCTTCGTCGTCGTGAACGATCTCAGCGCACGGGACGTTCAATACCCGGAGATGAAGAGCGGCTTCGGGCCCGTGAAGTCGAAGAACTTCGCCAACGCCATGAGCGCCGATCTCGTTACCGTCGACGAGATCCTGCCTCGGGTGACCGAGCTCGATGCGGTGGTTCGCATCAACGGAAAGCCATGCGGACGTGGCAACACGGCCGGCATGCAGCACTCCCTCGGCGAGATGGTGGCCTACGCTTCACTGGGCGAGCGTGTGATTCCCGGCGAGCTGCTCTCCACCGGCACGATCCCCGGCTGTAGCGGTATGGAGACCGGCCATTGGCTTTCGCCGGGAGACGAGATCGAGCTGGAACTCGAGGGCATCGGCACCCTGCGCAACCTCATCGGAGCGCCCGGAGAATCCGCGAAGATCGACCCGCCGTGGGGTGCAAGGCGGGCCCAAGGATAGACGTGGCGAGCAGAGTGACGCCGCAGGGGTTCGCCACAACGTCCACGATCGGGCGACTGGCCTGAACTCAGCCTGGTGATTCCGTCACCATCAACCCGTTCCTACCGCTTCGCCCTCCCCTCCTGTACAGGACCAGTTCAAATCATTCCCGAGCCTGGCAGGTCGTACTTCACCCGGATCGCTTCGATCTCTTCGTCGCGGCCGGGCTGCGGAGCCTCGGGCTGGAGGAGCTTGTCGCTCGTGAGCGAATCCACGACGGCCTGCGAACGCGGGAAGGGATTGGTGTAGGCGTTCAGCTGGAAGAGCTGCTCGAACGGAAGCCGCGGCCGCTGCCCGCCGGCTTCCGGCTTCTCCAGCGGGTAGCCGACCGTCTGTGCGACCACGATGCGGCAGCTCTCGGGAAGACCGAACGCTTTCTCGACGCGGCTCCAATCCGCCGAGCCCTGACAGCAGGTGCCGAGCCCGGACTCGAAGGCCATCAGGGTCGCCTGGGTGACCGCCTGGCCGAGGTCCATGTCGACCATGCCGGGGCCCTTGAGTGCGGCACCGATGCTGTTGAAGAGCGGGACGAGCGTTTCTTCGAGCTCTGTGTGCTTGTTGGTCCCGTAGCCCAACGCACCACAGTTCACGAGTTCGCGCAATCGCAAGCCGGCTTCGTCCATCGCGTCGCTCTCGATGTACCAGAGGATGATGACCGGAGCGAGTTTCATCTGGAAGCCGCCGACCGGCGAGGGAAGGCTCGCGAGCTGTTCTTCGGTCGCGGTCTCCCTGTGGACGACGAGCGCGCGCGCGGCGTTGTTGTTGCCGAAGTGCGACGCGATCCTCGCAGCCTCCAGCATCTGCTGGATCTTCTCGATCTCGACCGGCTTCTCCGGGTCGAGATAGCGGATCGAACGACGATTCCCGATGACTTCCTTGAGTTCCATGACGACTCCTTTCTCTCCGTTGGGCTCCGGGGCCTGGCCCGGTAGATGTTCTTCACGCGAGCGGGTCAGGCTTGTAGCTGGCCTGACAGCAGACAGATCATTTCGTAGAAGCGCTCGACTTCCTCTTCTGCGAGCGGATCGATGTCGAGGATCTCGGTGTGGATCGGCGCCAGCGTGACGTAGGCGAGGATCATGCTGGTGAAGGCCATCAGGGCGGTTCGGATCGACTCCGTCGTCAGCGCGCCTTGGGTCTGGCCGTCGAAGAGCGTGGCCTGCGCGCGCTGGAAGATCGGCCGGTACCAACGCTCTACGAGGAGTTCGAGTTGGCTACCGCCCGCCAGGGCCGCATGCTGGACCAGCCGGGCGAGGTTCGGATGCTGAACGTGGTGGAAGAGCATCCTGCGAGCGACCTGCAGCACTTCGGGCTTGTCCATCGGGTCGATGATCTCGTCCGAGATGATCCGCAGGAATGGATCGAGCAGCCGCGCGAGCACGGCTTCGTAGAGGCTGCCCTTGCTCTTGAAATGCTTGTAGATCCCGGGGCCGCTGATGCCGACGGAGTTCGCTACCTCCCCGAGCGACGTTGCGTCGTAGCCGCGCTCCGCGAACGCGTCCTCGGCGAAGTCGAGAATGCGCTCTGCGGTGGGCTTGGGGTTTTGCATCGGGGGCTCCCTGTCAGGCGACCTCTGCACCGCCGCGTCCCGCTTGACTCGGGCAATCTAGCATTCTAGGTTAGAGGTTACTAACCATTAACCCCCGAAAATCGCGGCGCTGGCGGTGGCGCACCGAGCGCGCCGGTCTCGATCGGGCAGGCAGGAGCCCCCATGACGACGGTTGGTTTCGATATCGAGGTCGGACTCTCGGATGAAGACGCCGCAATCCGGGATACGACGCATCAGTTCGCCGAGGAGGTGCTGCGGCCGGCCGGGGCCGCGCTCGATCAATTGTCGGACACTGCGGACGTCATCGCACCGGATTCAATCCTGTGGAAGGTGCACGGGCAATACAGCCAGCTCGGCATCACCGAGCTGCAGCTCGACGAAGAGATGGACCCGCTGCGCAAGGCCCGGCTCATCGCGATCATCAACGAAGAGCTCGCGTGGGGCGACGTCGGACTCGCCATCTCGCTCGGCCTTTGCGGCTTTCACGGGCCGTGGGTGCAACAGAGCAACGACCCGGAGCTGATCGAGCGCTTCTGCTCACTCGATCTACCGACCATTGGCTGCTGGGCGCTCACCGAACCCGATCACGGCAGTGACACCGTCGCGCTGACGGAAGCGCACTTCTCGGACCCGGCCCTCAAGCCCAATTGCATCGCCCACAAGGACGGCGACAGCTACGTGATCCAGGGCCAGAAGGCAGCCTGGGTCTCGAACGGCCCGATCGCGGATCTCGCGGTGGTGTTCTGCACCCTCGACCCGAGCCAGGGCTTCAAGGGCGGCGGGGTCTTCCTCGTTCCGCTCGACCTGCCGGGGGTCACGCGTCCGAAACCGCTCGACAAACTGGGCCAGCGCTCCCTCCCGCAAGGCGAGATCTTCTTCGATCAGGTGCGCGTGCCCGAATCCCACATGGTGCTCGGCCCGGACTTCTACGCGATCGCCCTCGAGATGATGCTCTCCCACGCGAACGCCGCGATGGGGCAGCTCTTCGTGGGCCTGGCCCGTGCCGCCTACGAGCACGCGGTCAGCTACGCGAAGGAGCGGGTGCAGGGCGGCGTGCCGATCTTCGAGCACCAGGCCGTGCGGGCCCGCTTGTTCAAGATGTTCAGCAAGGTCGAAGCCGCGCGCTCCCTGGCGCGGCGCGTCGCTTTGTTCAACGCCGGCGGCGCGCCCCAGGTACACTATTCGATCGCAGCCAAGACCTATTGCACGAACACCTGCTTCGAGGTGGCGAGCGAAGCGCTGCAGATCTACGGGGGCAACGGGCTCAGCCGCGAATATCCGATCGAGAAGCTGTTGCGGGACGCCCGGGCGTCGATGGTCGAGGATGGCTGCAACGAGTTCCTCAGCATCGTCGGCGGTGCGCGGCTCTGACCGCCCGCCCGAGCCATCGCCCCACCAAGAGAAGAACGACGAGGAGAACAGCTGTGAAGCTCAACGCGATGATCGGCGGCGTCGGGATGACCCGCTTCATGAAGTATCCCGACAAGGGCCTCAAGGAGCTCGGGGCCGAAGCGGTCACCAAGGCGGTTGCCGACGCCGGGATCGAACTCGGTGATCTCGACGCGGCCTTCGTCGGAAACTGCGCGGCGGGGCTCGTGACCGGCCAGGAATCGGTGCGTGGCCAGGTCGTGCTCGACACGCTGAACGTGGGAAAGATCCCGATCATCAACGTCGAGAACGCCTGCGCGAGCGGCTCGACGGCGCTGATGCAGGCGAGCGTGATGGTCTCGGCAGGTATGCACGATCTCGTCCTCGCCCTCGGCGTCGAGAAGCTCTCGCATCCCGACAAGACGAAGAGCTTCGCCGCGTTCGCCGGCGCCATGGACATCGACGAGCTCAAGGAGATGATGGAATCACTCCAGAAGGCGTCGGAAACCGATGGCGGCGGTGCCGGGAAGAACCGGTCCATGTTCATGGACGTCTACGCGAAGGCGGCCAACGATCACATGGCGAACTACGGCACAACCAAGGAGCAGTTCGCGATGGTGGCCTCCAAGAACTCGTTCCACGGCCACCTCAACCCGAATGCGCAGTTCCAGGAGGCGCTGAGCGTCGAGGACGTCCTGAACGAGCGACTCATCGTCGAGCCGCTCACCCGCGCCATGTGTTCCCCGATCGGCGACGGTGCGGCAGCCGCGATCGTGATGAGCGAGAAGAAGGCACGCGAGCTCGGCATCCCGAAGCCCGTGCGCGTGGTGTGCAGCGTGATGAGCTCCGGCTACGGCCACGCACCCGACGAGCCCGATACGGTCGAACTCTCGTCTCGCGGCGCCTACGAGGAGGCGGGCATCGGCCCCGAAGCGTTCGACGTCATCGAGATCCACGACGCCTCGGCGCCGGGCGAGATCATCGCGTACGAACAGCTCGGCCTCTGCGAGAAAGGTGGAGGCGGGCCGCTCGTCGAATCGGGCGCCACGCGCCTCGGCGGCCGCATCCCGGTGAACACGTCCGGTGGCCTGCTGCGCAAGGGCCACCCCGTGGGCGCCACGGGGCTAGCTCAAGCCGTCGAGCTGACCCTGCAGCTGCAGGGGCGCGCCGGAAAGCGCCAGGTGGAGGGCGCGAAGCTCGCCCTCGCCCAGAACGGCGGAGGCAAGAAGGGCAACGATGCAGCCGCCATGGTGGTGACCGTCTTCCAGGCCTGAACCAGCGAGCCGTCGGCTACGCTGAGTACCCTGCAATGAAGAAGTGGCTCATTCGATTCGTCGTTGCGGTCGTGGTCTTGTTCCTGGCCGCATTCTGGCAGCTCTTCTTCTCGTCGCGGCCACCGCTGACGATCGATCCGGCCACCCTCGCGGGGGATGGCAGTGCCCTCGACTACTGCGCCCTCCCCTTGCTGGGCGGCAGCGGAAAGATGGCGGCGGACATCCCGAAAGGGAACACGCCGGGCTGCAGTTGCAACCACTTCCCTCTACCCATCCTGGCGGAATGCACGGAACCGCTCATCGAAGAGGCCGCGGATATTCGTGGCTTGTGGATCGGCGTCGAAGGGGGACACATCGGCCATGTGGAGCGGGTCGAGCAATGTGGCCGCCGCACGGTGGTGACCTCGTCGGGCATCATTCATGACGCGGGCCCGAACAGCACGCTCGGTGAAACGTCCAACGACACCGAAGGCTCAGTGTTGTTCACCATCGGTGACCGGGAGTTCTGCCCACGGACGACAGCCAGCATGATCTGGAACGGCGGCGTGCTCGACTTCCGCGTGTTCGGCTGGGGCCCGGTGGTCGTCCAGCGCTACCTCGATGGCGACCAACTGATCTGGGAGTACGCGGACGGCAGCATCACGCGGATGGACCGGATCTGCAGCTTGCCCGAGGACCAGAAGATCCCCAGGCCGCGAGGCCATCGAATTTCACTTTTCTGATCGACCGCCCTGAGGAACGATCCGTCCCACGACCACGTCCGAAAGATCGGACGAGTTCAACCGCTCTCGAGGAACAGACATGGGTACTGCTCGCATCAACGTCCGAAGGGCGAAGCCTGACGATCTTGACTTCGTGGTTCAGATCATGCTCGTTGCGGCGAAATCACACCTCACGACAAGCGTCTACGAGATCCTCTTCGACCTCGACAGTTCCCAATTGGCGGACCTGTACCGGCGCGTCGCGAACAGCGAGGCCCTTCATTGGTGCCATCTATCGAAGTTCTGGATCGCGGAGGTCGACGAGGAGCCGGCCGGTGCGATGTGTGGATATGATCCCTCGACAGAGGGCAACGATGCGTTGAGTGGAGCGATTCTTCCGCTACTGCTCGAAGCGGGCAAATCCACACAGGATCTTCAAGAAGTCGTCGCCAGGAGCGCGATCATGGATTCATGCTTTCCGAAGGAATTTCCCGGTGCCTGGGGCGTGGAGAACGTCGCTGTCGTCCCCAGGTTTCGAGGGCAGCGGATCACCGACCATCTGTTCGAGGAGGCCCTGTCAGAAGGGAGGCACAACGGGCGCGAGTTCGCACAGATCATGTGTCTGAACGGCAACCGCCGCGCGGAGGCCGCCTGGAGGCGCGCCGGATTCGAGCTGAAAGCGGACTACACGTCCCGGCCATTCCTGCAGCTGTATGGTTGCCCGGGACTCAAACTTCTCGTTCGAGCGTTGTAGAACCTGTGGGGTCACGCTCGGGGGATTGCGCCCAGGCCAGGGTTGCGTTCAGGCGTCGAACTCGAGGTAGAGCTTCCGCAATCCGCGCGCGATGAACATCGGATTGTGTTTGAAGTCGTTCTTCCCATCGGCGAAGCGCGGGTTCTTCAGACGATCGAGCAGCACATCCAGGGCGACCGTGGACTCCAGGCGCGCGAGGCCCGCTCCGATGCAGTAGTGATTCCCGTGGCCGAAGGCCAGGTGCTCACGGACGTTGTCACGTCGCGGATCGATGCGATCCGGTTCCGGGAACTTGCTCGGATCGCGATTCGCCGCCCCGAGCATGATGCCGACCTTCGTCGCCGCTGGGATGGCGACACCTGCGATCTCGGTCTCACGTGTCGTCACGCGAAACTGGTTCTGGACGGGCGACGCGAGGCGAATGATCTCCTCGATCACCTCCGGGATGAGGGTCCGGTCGTTCCTGACTTCTTCGAGGATGTCGGGCTGCTCGATGAGGTAGCGCTGGGTCGCCGCGATCGACGAGGTCGTGGTTTCATTTCCCGCCAGCATGAACTGCTGGAGAATGCTCGTCATCTCCGCGGGGTCGAGGGGGCGCTCGCCGGCGACCTTCGCGCGCAGCAGGACCCCGAGCATGTCGTCCTGCGGGTCGAGGCGGTAGTCCTCGATCCGCTGGGTGAAGAATTCCTGGCACTCGATGATCTCGTTCGCGCATTCGACGCTGCGTTCGTCGGAGGCGAGCCCACCGATGAAATCGAGGAAGGCATCGGACCAGCGCTTGAAGTCCCCGATCCGCTCGAGCGGCACACCCAATTGCTCCGCGATGATGGTCAGCGGGAGCGGAGCGGCAAACTGGTGGACGAGTTCGACCTTACCCGCGGCGATGAAATCGTCGACCAGCCGGTGAGCGAGTTCGGTGATATGGTCGCGAATCTTCTCGACCCGCCGTGGCGTGAACGCACGGCCGACCAGCGATCGGTACTTCACATGATCGGGCGGGTCGGCGGTGATCAGCGTGTTCGCCGGCGGAAGGCCCCGTGCGATGATTGCGATGGCTTCCGGCGCCGGAGGTCGCGTCATGGCTCCGACCGCGGAAGAAAACGTCTGCGGATCGCCCAGGACGCCGAGCACATCGTCGTAGCGGCTGACAAGGAACGCCCCGATGTTCGCATCCCAATGGACGGGCAACTCGTCGTGGAGAAAACGATATAGATCGTACGGATTCTCGATGCTCTCGGGGGAAAGTGCTTCGACCATGTCAGGCTGCATGATGGGTCTCCAAGGGATCCGCATGATGGCGAGCGCTGGAAGACAGAGCAAGGACTTCGTTGTATCGGCGACAACCGGATTCATGTCCAATACCAGAATCGGGTGTCGAAGATGCTCTACTCGCCCTGGACCAGGCAACTTCGCTGACAATAGCCCCTTCCCCAACCGCTCCTCTCGGCACAGCAAGAGGAGAAGTGCATGCAGAATCGGATTCGTGGTCTGGGGCTGGGGATCATTCTGGTTTCGCTGATCCTGGCAGCGCCGATGTGGGCCGGATCGATCCCCTTCCAGGGGACGTTCAGCGTCGACATTCTCGACAACCTGTTCGTGATCGAGGCCGAGGGCTCTGGCGTCGCCTATCGCCATCCGGACACTGGCGTCGTCGAACTCGACCCCGGCGAGTTCGTGGTCGAGAACTTCGGGGGCGAGTTCGGCCCGGAGACCCCCCGCGACATCATCCCGCCCGTCGTCGAAAGAGCCCTGAACAACTACGTGACGGGCGGGAGCCGCTTCGCTCCGCGCGAGGACGGCACGGTAGGGGGCCCGATGGCCATCGAGGGCACCTTCGATTTCCTCGGGGCGGATGACGTGCTGCTGATGTCGATTCTGCTCGACCCGATGGGGGTCGGTGGAACCGCCACGACTTCGAACCTGGACGGTCTGATCACGACCCTCACGACCGGGATGGAGTGGACCACGGGCACGGTCTTCGCGGAACACGTGATCGCCGGCGGGCTCGAAGACCAGGTGGTCTCGCGCACGGGCTTTGACCGTCGCGACGCCGATGGATTCGGCGCCATCCGCCTGGTCACGGCCTCGGAGATGACCATCGACGGATCGTCAGCGGGGTTCTTCGTACGGGTGCCGACCTTCGCGACGCTCGACCTCGTCTTTAGCCCCCCGGGTTCGATCACCGTACCCGAACCCTCCGCGCTCGCCCTGCTGGCCTTGAGCGGCCTTGCCCTCGCCCGGGCCACTCGCCTGCGGTAGTTCACGACGCCCAACACCTTGCTCCCGCGGCTGACGAAGGTCAGAGGGTCCACTGCTGCCCCCACATGGCTCGTAACACCAGGCCTGATCAGGTTTTGAGCCGGAGAGTCGGAGCCGACTCCCCACGGTGGCTGCGTCGAGGTTTTCTACTCCGCGACCATCCGGACGATCTGGCCGCCCGAGCGGTGCTCGAGGAGGAGAACGATGGCTCCGTCGGGGCCGATCTCCACGTCGCGGATGCGCGCCAGGCCGTCTAGCAAGGTCTCCCGGTGGACGACCTCACCTTCCTCGATCACCCACCGGTAGAGCGCAGTGGCCTTCAGCGATCCGGCGATGAGATCGTTCTCCCACTCCGGGAACTCGCGCCCCCGGTAGATGACGAAGCTCGAGATGGCGGGAGCGGGTGTCATGTCGAGTACCGGCGATTCAATGGCATCGAGGTCGAGCTCGATGCCAAGCTGCTTGCCGTACTCGACCGCCGTCCCGTCGTAGTTCAGCCCCTTCGACGTGAGCGGCCACCCGTAGTTCCGGCCGGGGCGCAGCAGATTGAGTTCGTCGCCCCCGCGCGGACCCATTTCGGTCGACCAGAGCCGTCCGGTCACCGGGTCGAACTCGAGGCCTTGCGGATTTCGATGGCCGTAGGTCCACGTTGTCGGAAGCGCGTTCTCGACGTCGACGAACGGGTTGTCCGACGGAACTCGGCCGTCGTCGTGCACGCGGTGGATCTTCCCGTACGGGAGCCCGAGGTCCTGGATGCCGTGATGGTTCGAGTTGCCCTTGATTCCGACACTCACGAACACGTACCCCTGATCGTCGAAGGTGACCCTTCCCCCCGCGCCGATATCCGGGCTCGCCGTGTAGCTCGCCGGGGCGGCCTGCCAGACCGTCTGCTCGTCGACCCATCGACCGTTCTCGATGCGAGCGCGCACCAGCTTGTTCATCGAGGTTTCGCAGCCGTCGCATCGATCACCGAACTGCAGGTAGATCCAGCCGTTGTTCTCGAAGTCCGGATGGAGGGCGACATCGAGCATCCATCCGTGCCCGTAGACGAGCCCGTCCGGCATCGCGAATCCATCGCCGTGCGCTGGTGGCGTCCCTTCGATCAGCGCGGACTGCTCCCCCGCTTCGGAAATGATGCTCAGACCCCGACTCTTCTCGGTCACGAGGATCCGACCGTCCGGAAGCGGAGCGATCGAGAAGGGACGCGGGTGGAGGCCACTTGCCACGACCTCCAGGCGGAAGTCGTGGCTTTCGCTCCGGATCGTGCCCTCTGGGATTTCGAGCGGGCTGGTCACCTTGAAGTCGGTGGGGTCGAAGCCCGACCTTCGTTCGACGATCAGGATGGCGAGGGCACGGATCTGCGCCGCGTCCAGGGTGTCTGCTCCGGCGGGCATACCACCTGCCGGAAAGCCGCGGGAGATGCTGGCTGCGATGTCGTCGACCGAGTCTCCGTGTTTCAATTCGCGGCCGACGAGCGGCGGACCGAGCGCGAGGCCCTCGAGGTTGTCGCCGTGGCAGGCACTGCATTGTTCTGCGTAGACCCGCGTAAAGGGATCCTCCCCGCTCAAGACCGCCAGGAACACGACCCCGCCGCCGGCGCACGCAAGAGCGATCGTGGTCGCGACGACCGCGATTCGCCGCGTCCGCCGCCGGAAGAGCAGGACCAGACAGATCGCGGTGATGAGCACGGAGAGGATCAGGTGGAAGAGCGAAAGCGGTTCGGAATGCCCGATCGCGATCAACCCCCCGAGCACCGCGCTGACACCTGCGACGACCGCACCCAGCCACAGACCCACAGGCCACGGGCGCAGCAACAACAACCCCATCGCAAAGAAGAGCAGGCCGAAGACGGCGGCTGTCGGTGTGTTGTTCGTCGATGGGGCGAGGAACAGGAACTGAACGGTGTGCGTCACACCAGAGAGGATCATCAGCGCGCTGGCAGCCTTGCGAAGACGGTTCATGGCGAATCCTCTCGCGGAGTCATGGACGGCGCCAGACTACTGGATATTCGCCCCGCATACTCCTCTGTACGGAGTAGACCTTCCCGAAACGGGACAGCCTAATGAAGAGGTTCGGGCGCGGCGATCACGCCGTGGAGAAGAGTCTCGATCACCGCGCCGGCCCTGCGGCCCCGGACCTGCTCGTCGCCGCCGGCCAGGACCAGTAGCGAGTAGGACATGAAGACCTCCGAGATGACGTGGGCCATGTCCTCGACAGCCAGATCGGAGCGCACGTCGCGGCGACGGACGCCGTCTTCGAGGATGCGTTGGACGAGCTCCGGGAGCAGGGCCCGCCCTCGCTCGAGCACGCCGCCCACGTGCGCCAGCGCCAAGCGTGAATCCCGCGCGAGCAGGCCCCGCATGACGACGCGCGTGCGCGCGAAATCGAGGCACGCTTCGAGCACGAGCCGGAGCGTGTGGGCCGTGCCCGGCGTGGTGCGCGCGGCCTCCGCAGCCAGTACCTCATTCCATTCGCGCAGCACGCGCTCCACGACGACCGCGAACAGCCCCTTCTTGTCGCCGAAGTAGCGGTAGACGAGGGGCCGCGAAACCTCGGCGCTGGCCGCCACGTCCTCGAGGGTCGTCTTGCTGAAGCCCCGCTCCCCGAAGAGGACCTCGGCCGCTTCGAGGATCGCATCCCGGGTGCCTACGGGGCCGTGTTCCGGTTCCATCGAATTAGATGTTTACAATATATATCCCTATTGTAAACTGCGCGAGGCCCATTGGTCGATATTGATAGAATTGAGCCCGAAGCGTGTTACAAATACTTTAGTTTTCGTTAACAACGCCATTCGCCCGCCCTGGGAGATCGCCATGACCACCGAAGCCTCACCCGTTCTCCCCACGATCGAAACCTCCGATGCGACCGGCCTCGCGACCCCCCGGGCACTCTCGGACGGCGCGCGGGTCTTCTTCATGCAATGGACGGCCGCCTGGTGGGGCTCGGTCGGCGTACTCGGTGCGCTCTTCTTCACGGGCCTGCTCGACTTCACGACCAGCGCCAAGCTCTCGCTCTACGGCATCAGCATCTGGCTGAATGGCTGCGCGCTGGTTCTATGGGCGGGGCGGCGCGCCGGGCGGCCCAGGCTGAGCGTCCACCACGACGCGCTCGTCGTGTGGATGCTCTCCTACGCGATGACGAACATCCTGTGGGAGATCCCGTGGGTCGTCTTCTCACCCTTTGTGTTTTCCAACCTGACGACCCTCGAGGACGTCGTCGCGCAGACTCCCTACATGCGTGAGAGCCTCGCGAACATGTACTGGTGGATTCTCGCCTCGTTCGGCTCGGTGGATCTGCGCACCGTGAACCACGACCCCACCTTCTACACCGTCGAACTCTTCGCGTTCGTGAATGTGGCGGGCACCCTCACCTTCTTCCACTTGAACAAGAAACGCTCGCCCTACCGCTACCTGATTCCCGTGCTCGGGTGCGGCGAACCCATCGCCGCGACGGTGATCTTTTCGTTCGCCGAGGTCTTCGGAGCCTTCGAGAACATGGCAGGGGGGATCGCGGACACACTGCTGGCGCTACTGTGGACGCAGTACCAGTACATCCTGTTTCCGCTGATCTTCGGGATGATCGGGTTCCGCCTACTTCGCGAGGATCTACGATCGATCCCGGTTGCACCCGAAACCTGATCGAACCGGCATTGCCCACGATGAGCCGCCCTCATGCCGAACTCGGGCTCTCCGCTCGCCAGGCGCTCCGCGAGCGGCGAGCCCGCGTGGTGGGCGCCCCAGGTGCGGGCCTACGCCAGGCTTGGCGGCTCTCGCCCATAGCCCGAAGTGATGGGCAAGAGTGCGGGAAGACTCGACTCCTGCCCACGGCAGGCGGTCATCGCTCGGAGCGGCTTTCGCTGATTCCGGGCGAGGGGTTGATTGGTGAAGCCGGCGGCGCGAGGCTTTCACCGGAGGGGGATCACGATGGCGGCGCGGAAGAAGGCGACGGGCGGGAAGAAGTCCGCTCGGAAGAAGTCGACTGGGCGGGGCGGCTCCGCGAAGAAGGCCGGTGGCTCGGCCCGCAAGAAGACGGCTGGCAAGGCGAAGCCGCGCAAGGCAGCGGGGAAGAAACGCGCCCAAGCGAGCCGCAAGCCCGCCTCGCTAGGCGAACGGCTGACGGAGCTGGTCGAGCATGCCGCGGCGGGCCTCCTGCGCCAGGTCGTCGACGTGGGCGGCACGAGCTTCGCCGCGCTCCTGCCCGAAACGAACGAGATGCGGCGCGAGGCGGGCGACTCCGTGAGGGAGCTGCGCGAGCTCGCCGGCCTTACCGTCGACGAACTCGCCGAGGCCGTCGAACTCTCGGACGAGTCCCTGCTCGAGGCGGTCGAGGCCGGCACGGCGACGCTGTCGTTCGAGCTCACGTTGCGCCTCGCAGCGATCCTGGCTCGTCACGATCCGCTGCCCTTCATCTCGCGGCTCGTTCGCACCTACAACCCGGTCCTCTGGCAGCTGCTCGAGGATTGGGGCATCGGCGAGCTGCCGCTCCAACTCGAGCGCGAGCGCGAGTTCGTGAACGTGTTGCGCGGCGCCGACGAGACGCGCAGCCTCTCGGACGAGGACTTCGCCGAAGTGCTGGACTTCACACGCGCGGCCTTCGAGCTGGCCCTGGGCTTCGCGGAACGCTCGACGAAATGAGGCGGTGACACGCGGCGCGGCGCCTCCTGCCCGACGTGCGTGACCGACGCTTCTAACCCGGAAAATTCATGAAGAAGTCTCGTTCTTGAATTGAAGAAGGCCCCAGTTGCGGTAGAAACGTGTTGCGACACCCGTTTCCCCTCAACAAGGGCCCCTTCATGAAGCCGGATTCTACCGCACAGACTGTCACCTT
>JAAETT010000592.1 GCA_024228115.1 bacterium | reverse complement strand
GGTCGAGCCGGGAGGGCGTTCGCCCTGGGTCAAGGACCTTTCGACCCGGAAGATCTGAATCGGAATCCGGAACGGCGGGCTGCGTCGCCCCCCGGCCAAATGATCAGATTTCTACGCTTCTGAGTGAGCGTCTACAGTCAGACACTGAGCTTCTCGGTATTGGCAGCGGACGCCGACGGGAACGCGCTTTCCTTCGGCGTTGCCGGCGCCCCGGCGGGTTCGAGCTTTACGGACAATGGGGACGGCACATCGCTCTTCAGCTGGACGCCGACGGCCACCCAGGCGGGCAGTGTCATGGTCACCTTCACGGTGACGGACGATGGCATCCCGGTCATCTCGGACCAGGAGAATGTGAAGCTGTCGATTCAGGGTGTCGCAGGAGGCTCCGGCATTTCCGATGCAACCTGGTGGGATACCTGGGGAGGCCATCTGATGCTCAGCGGCGCGGGAGCGCCAGCGGGCAGCATGGTTGAAATCCTGGATGCGGATACCGGGCTCGTGATTGGTAGCGTGGTTGCCGGAGACGACGGCAGCTTCGAGACCGGCGAATGCAAGACCGTCCGCACGAGGATCAAGCGGCGACGGCGGTGGCGGTTGACGACGGTCGTCGAATGCCTGACGCCGATCCAGGCGCCCTGCGAAGTGCAGATCCGCACCGGCGGGAACCTTGGTCTGCGGACCAGTGTGACGAATCCGGCGGCTGAGTGCGGTACGGGTAGCCCGACTCTGGTCGAAGGAAACGCCTACTACTCCGCTCGCAAGAAGGCGCGAAAGCGCGGCCGGAGGCGGATCAAGGCGAGGCCCCCGACCTTGTCGGTCATGGGCGACCACGCACTGGCGAATCACAACGTCGAGATCCGCAACGCGGAAACCGACCAGGTGATCCAGACGATCCTGGCGGATGAGAACGGCCGCTACAGCTCGGTGCTCGAGAGTCCTGTGGACTTGCCGTGTTTCGTGCGGGTTGCCTCGGCAGACCAGTTCTCAGAGCCGATTCCCGTCCACGTGCAGAAGCGCCGCAAGGGTCGGCGCAGGCGGAATATCTCGGTGCCCATGTGCAGCACACCTGGGACCTTCGCGCCCCCGGGCCCGACCGTCGACGGCGGCGGCAATGGCAACGGCGGCGGTGGAAACGGCAATGGCGGTGCCGGTGGCGGTGGCGGCGGCGGCGGAAACGGTGGCGCTGGCGGCGGCAACGGCAACGGCAACGGCGGTGGCGGTGGCGGCGGCGGCGGAAACGGCAATGGCGGCGGCGGAACTGGTGGGGGCAATGGTGGCACCGACCCGGCCGAGCAGGTCCAGATCGATGCCTTCGCCCAGACCGTGCATCCGCTCGCTACGCAGTACTGCGCGACCTGCCACGACGGTAGTACCGGGATCGGTCGACCCGATATCGCTCATCCGGATTCGGGGATGGCGTATCACGCGGTGTGGGATAGCCAGAAGGTCAACCTGACGCAGCCCTACGCCTCGCGGATGGTTCAACGACTGGTCGTCGAGGGTCACTACTGCTGGAACGATTGTGCAGCGGATGGCGAAACGATGCGGGCGGCCATCGCCATGTGGGGTGTCCTCGTCGGCAGTGCCGGCGGTGGCGGCCAGCAAAGCATCACCAGCGACCAGCTGAAGATCAGCGACGGCATGGAAGGGGGTGGCAACCTTCGCTACGACGATTCCGTGATCGCGCGCTGGGAGTTCACGGAAGGCTCGGGCAACGTGGCAGCGGATACGAGCGGCATCGCACCGGCCATGGATCTCCAGCTGAACGGCGTGGATTGGGTCGGCGGCGGCGGAATCGAGAACAAGACGGGCGGCGCTGTTGCAACGGTGGCTGCAAGTCGGAAGCTCTACGATCGCCTCGCGGATTCGACCACGGGTAGCCAGGAGTACTCGGTCGAGGCGTGGATCTTCGCCAACGAGATCGATCAACGCGGTCCGGCGCGGATCCTCACGTATTCCGAGGACCCCTACACGCGCAACTTCATGTTCGGCCAGGAGAACTACCGCTTTGCTGCGCGAAACCGCAGCAATGCAGCAGGCATCAGCGGGAACGGAACTCCGACCCTCTACACCTCGGACGGCGATCGCATCGTCGAAGTAGCGCTCCAGCATGTGGTCATGACGTTCGACCAGGTCAATGGTCGAAGGATGTACGTCAACGGCGAGTGGACCGGCAATGAGGATCCGAAGGGACCGGGTAGCCTCGCGAACTGGGACCCGAGCCATCAATTCCTGATCGGCAACGAGCTGACCAACAAACGGCTCTGGAAGGGCAAGGTGCTGTTCGCGGCGATTCACGAACGGGCACTCAGTCCGCAAGAGATCCAGAGCCACCACCTGGCCGGTGTCGAGGAGCGCTTCCTGCTCCGCTTCGATGTCTCCCAGTGGACCGGGCAGCCCGGAAGCGTGATCGAGATGAGCGTCGGTGACTTCGATGCCTTCAGCTACGTGTTCGGAAATCCCACCTACGTGGGGCCGACCGGATCCGGGATCGCGATCAAGAACCTGCGCATCATGGTCAATGGCCAGGTGCCGGCGGCAGGGCAGGGCTTCCGGGCGATCGATACCGTCGTGAGCCAGTCACCGCAGCAGTTGTCGAGCCTCGCGGCGATCATCGGAAAGGATCAGGGGCCCGAGAACGACGTATTCTCGCTCTCCTTCGAGGTGCTCGGAGACAATACGGCCGTCGTCGTGAACACCGATGCACCCGTCACCCCGGGTGGCTTCTCATCGGAGGTGAGTCCGGAAACGGGCCTTCGCAACTTCGACCAGATCAATCACACCATGTCGATCCTGACGGGCGTGCCAACGGACGACCGTCGAGTGGAGCGCACCTTCGAGGGGCTCGTACAGCAGTTGCCGGGGAACAACGATTTGCGGGGTTTCGTCTCCTCGCATCAGGTCGGCGCCTTCAAGCTCGGAGTCGAGTACTGCGACCGCATGGTCGAGAGTCGATCCCGGCGCGAGGCGATCTTCGGGCAGGCCTTCAACTTCAATGCGAATACGTTCACGGCCTTCTCGGATCCGAACGCGAAGGTGTTGATCGCCGATCGTCTGGTCGAGCGCTTCTACGGTACGGGGCTCACGCTCCAACCGGATGTTTCCGAAACGAGGCCCATTCTGATGGGTTTGATCGACGATCTGACGAGCCAGTGCAACGACGCCGACGACTGCGACCGGGATTTCACCCAGAACGTGGTCAAGGGAGTCTGCACGGCGGTCCTCAGCAGTGGCCCGGTCCTCTTCCACTAGAGACGGTCCGAGAGCGAAAACCAGGGTTACGGGAGAAACAAGATGAGCGAAACGAGTGCGCGCAAGCTGCAGCGGCCGCCGGACCACAAGGTCGTGACCCGCCGGGATTTCCTCGGTCAGGGCCTGATCGCCGGAGCAGCCTTTGCGGCGGGCCCGAGCCTGTTGGGCCTACTGGGGAGTTCGCCGGCAGCGGCGCAGGCGGCAGCCGACTGCGGAATCGCCACCGGCGGGGCGGGATTGATTCCGTTCATTGCCGTGGATCTCGGCGGCGGCGCCAACACTAGCGGCTCCAATGTGCTCGTCGGTGGACCCGGGGGCCAGCTCGATTTCCTCGACCCCGAGGGCTACGAGAAGCAGGGCCTTCCGTCGGGCATGTTCCCGACGGATCCGGCCCAGGTGAACAACGAGCTGGGCCTGCTCTTCCACGCGGACAGTCCTTTCTTGCGCGGGATCCAATCCAAGACAGCCGCGTCCACGCGGGCGAACGTGAACGGTGTCGTGTTTGCTGCTCGCTCAGCGAACGACACGGGGAACAACCCACACAACCCCATGTTCGGGATCAACAAAGCGGGAGCGAGCGGGGATCTCGTTTCGTTGATCGGAAGCCGCAGCTCCGATTCGGGTGGGCGCTCCCAATCGCCGCTCTCGATGTACGACCCGGCCAAACGACCCACAAAGGTCTCGGATGAGAACGATGCGCGTGGTCTCGTGGATACGGGCAAGCTCGTCGAATTGCTCGACGAGGATGCGGCGGTTTCCGTGATGTCGACCATCGAGCAGCTCTCGGATCTGCGTGTGCAGCGAATGACGGAAGACCAGATGGTGAAGGATCTCATTTCCTGCTCCTACACCCAGAGTGCCGACCTGGTCAATCGCTACGGCGATCCGAGCTTGCTCGATCCGACAGCGGATCTTGACATCGTCGGAGCTGGCAACAGCATCTTCACGGCCAATGAGTTGAATAGTTCGAAGAACATCAAAGCCGCGGCCGCGATGAAACTCACCGTCAACGGCTTTGCCGGCTGCTCGACGATCGAATCCGGCGGCTACGACTACCACGACGGATCACGCGCTACGGGAGAGGTCCGCGATTTCGAGGCGGGCGTACAGATGGGCGCCATGCTCGAGTACGCAGCTCGGCGGTCTCAACCCCTGGTGATCTACGTGTTCAGCGACGGTTCCGTGAGCTCCAGCAACGACATCGATAATTCGGGACAGGGCCGTGGAAAGTTTGGCTGGCAGAGCGACAACGGAGGGACCGCCTCGACCTTCCTGTTGGTGTATGACCCGAACGGACGGCCCCAGCTTCGCGATCCGAACAGCCAGCAGATCGGCTACTACCGGCCCAGCGGCTCGGTCGAGACCGGCGCGGTTCGTATCGCCAGCAATGTCGATCTTCTCGCCGAAGCCGTGGTACTGAACTACATGGCCCTCCACGACGATCTCGGCCGCTTCGACCAGGTTCTCCCGAGCCACGGTCTGGGCAGCGGCGGGGATCGGGACGCGTTGATCGGGCTTCAGCCGATTCGAAGCATGGGGTAAGTCTCGGGGGCGGGTCTGGGCGTTCCGGACTTCCCGACGACCATCCAATTCGCCCCGGTGGAGCCATGGCTTCGCCGGGGCGTCGGTCTATTCGGACTCGTCCGAGCTTCGTGCCTTTTCGAGGTACTGCCGGAACGTGCCGAGCTCGCGTCCGTAGAAGACGCCGATGGGCAGCCGCGCCAGGATCAAGGCCACAGGAAAGGCCAGTCCGAAGGCGAGGACCGAGCCTTCTATTCCGTAGGGCTCGAAGAAGTAGAGCATCGTGGCCTGCTGTGTGCCGAATCCGGCGGGCGTGAGCGGCAAGGCTCCGGCCAGCATGACGATGGGCGTAACGACGGCGACGAACGCAAAGGGCACGTCGATCTGGAAGCTCTTGGCGCCGAACCAGAAGAATCCGATGAAGCCTGCGAAGTAGGCGGTTCGCACGAACGCGAGCACCAGGAGATCTCGGGGACGGGCGCGAGCGAACGTTCCGAAGATGCGGCGACTGCGCAACCAGTTCAGCGGGCGCCAGGCTGGACGGCGCGTGATCAGCGTCGCTACGAAGAGAGCTTGAAGAGCGATGACGGCTCCGCTGATTTTCAGAATCGTGGAAATCGTCGTTGAAGCGGGCAGCACAAGGGCGCCGATGAAGACTTCGCTGGAAAGGATGATCGCATCCAGGCTTCCGTAGAAGAGGATCGAGCTCGCGACGTCGACCGCCCCGACACCCCGGGTGATGCGCAGATGCATGATGATCGCAGCCGTACCCAGGTTCCAGTTGATCGGTGTGAGGAGGTAGGTCACGCCGCGAAGGGATCGCGCCTCGGCCCATCGAAGCGGAGTGTTGAAGCGGGTGAACAGGAAGGCGAACGCGCGGGACTCGACCAGGAACCAGTAGCCAACGGCGACGAGGGTCGTCGGGACGAAGAGTCCGAGATCGGCGTTCGCGGCCGCTGTCCAGGCTTCGCCGAGCGGCACCTGGTCGAAGATCCAGTAGAAGATGAGCGCAGCCAGGAGCCACGGCCCCAGCGTGCGGAGCCAGCGTAGAAGCGGCGAAGTTGAGACCACAGGGCTCGCTGACATCGGGTGGCTTCCGGTGGAAGGGAAAGGGCCCGCCCGAGAGCCTACGGTGCGTTTCGCATGCGTCGATCCCCGACCGACGGGTAAATGTGGCCGCTGGGCATTCGGGGGGCTTCCGGTGGTCCAAGGTCCACTTCAGCGCGGGGCCGGCGGCACCGATCTGGCTTGGACATGCTCGAGATCGTCGTCCTGGCGGGGCTCCTGGCAGCCCTCGCTGCGTTTGCCTGGGTTCCGTGGATCGTTCTGATCCAGATCGCACTGCTCTGCTCGGTCGTCGGCCTGACCATCGGGGTGCCAGGCGCGCTGGTCTATCACGTGCGGCTCAGGGCCTGTTTGATCAGGTCCGGCGACCTGCCAGCTCGTTGGTGGGTGCACCCGTTCGCCCTTCACGGGCGGCTGGCTCCGGCGGATCTGGATTGGGTGCTGCCGCCCTGCTGGATTGGGGCGGGCGGCGGTGTGGTGGCCTTCCTGGGGTGCCTGGTCGGCGGAGTGGCTGTGGTTTCTTCCTGGGTGCACGGATGAGCTGGCGTCCAACGGCTGTCGGCTCGACGGGATGGCGAAACCGTCGAACAGCGCCGATTCCCGCGGGGTAGGTGAGGGGATCCCGAGGTTCGCGGCCGACTGGGGCCGGGACTCGCATCGTTCGGATCCGTTGGCTTCGGCCGGCATGCATGCCTCGCGACAGCGTGCATGGCGCGCGCTTTCGGACGATGCTTCTGCGATGGAATCACAGCGCGTGTCTCTCTATCCCTTCCTGGGTGGGCCCGGTCGGTCGGCACCCGTCATCGAACGCACGGAGGGTGTACATTGGCAGATGGCCGGCGGCCACCGGGTGCTCGATGCAGGTGGTGGCGCGGTCATCGCCAACATCGGCCATGGTCGACAGGAGATCGCAGAGGTGGCGGCGGCTGTCATGGCGCGCACCACGTATGTCGTGCCTCCGTTCGCAACGGAAGATCGCGTTGCCCTGGTGGAACGGCTTCGCCGGGATTGGCTTCCCGAAGGTCTCACCCGTTGCATGTTCACCAGTGGTGGTTCCGAGGCCGTGGACACGGCTCTGCGCCTGGCCCGGCAGCACTTCGTTTCCGCTGGACAACCGAATCGGGTGAAGGTGATTGGCCGCCATCGCTCCTATCACGGTGCGACCCTGGCGACCCTGGGTGTTGGCGGACACGAGAAACGGCGAAAGGGCTTGGATCCGCTCTTCGTCGATCACCCCAAGATTCCGGCCTGGCATCCGCTACGACGCCCCGGCAGCAGTGATGATGAGGTTGGCCCGCAGCACTCGGCGGAGGGCCTCGTCGAAGCGATCGAGAGGGAAGGGCCGGAAACCGTCGCGGCCTTCATCGCCGAGCCCGTCGGAGGGTCGACGATGGGCGCCGTCGTTCCGCCTGACGACTACTGGCCTCGGCTGCGCGAGATCTGTGACGCGTACGGAATCCTGCTGATCGCCGACGAGGTGATGTGCGGCTTCGGGCGTACGGGTCGCCGCTTCGCGTTGGATCACTGGGATGTGGTTCCCGATATCCTCATCGGTGGAAAAGGACTGGCGGCCGGCTACGCGCCGATTGGGGCCGTGTTCGCCTCCGAGGCGGTGGTCGAACCCATTTCCGAGGCCGGAGATGAAGTCATGTTCTTCACCTACAGCGCTCATCCGATGGCCTGTGCAGTGGCTGAAAAAGTGCTCGAAATTCTCGACCGCGAAGACCTCATCGAGCGGGCTGCCAGCCTCGGCGAGCAACTCGGGAAACGCCTTGCCCGGTTGGAGGCCCACCCGCATGTCGCTCATACGCGCGGCCTCGGCTTGATGCGCGCCGTCGAATTGGTGGAGGATCGTGAGACCCTCGAGTCGTTTCCGAAGCAGGCCGGCTTCATTTCCAAAGTGGTCGCCGCGGGCCTTGGCCGCGGTGTCTTCTTCTACCCGGGTGGAAGCGATCCGGCCCGTGATGTCGCCTGCTTCGGCCCGCCATTCACGATCACGGGAGATCACATCGAGGAAATGGCGTCGACCCTCGAACTCTCGATCGACGATGCGGCCGAACGGGTGAGTCGATAGGTCACAACGAGAAGAGTTCAGCCGGGTCTCTCGTCGTGCATCCGAATCAGGCCTTCCTGCGTACACGACGCGACCAGACTCCCCTCCTGGGTGAAGATATTTCCCCGGTTGAAACCGCGGCCGCCGGAAGCACTGGGACTATCGGTCTGATAGAGGAGCCATTGATCCATCCGGAAGGGGCGGTGAAACCACATCGCGTGGTCGAGCGACGCCGACTGGAATTTCGGATTCGTCCACAACACTGCGTGCGGGCGTAGGCAGGTGTCGAGAAGGTTCATGTCCGATGCGTAGGCGAGCACGCATTGGTGGATGGCAGGCTCGTCGGGCATCCCAGCTGCAGTGCGGAACCAGACACTCTGATGGGCAGGTGCCTTCTCGGGATCGAACTCATCGACCGGATCCACGGGCCGGATCTCGATCGGCCTCTCCCGGGTGAATGCATGGCGGAACTCCTCCGGGATCTTGTCGGCGTACCGGGCGCGAAGCTCCGTCTCGTTGGGAAGACCATCCGGCCCCGGGACATCCGGCATGCTCTCCTGGTGGTCGAAGCCACCCTCGAACACCTGGAACGACGCCGCCATGTTGAAGATCGCGCGGCCGTGCTGGATGCCGACGACGCGCCTCGTGGTGAAGCTCCGGCCGTCGCGAATGCGATCCACGTCGTAGAGGATCGGGACCTTGGGGTCGCCGGGCCGGAGGAAATAACCATGAAACGAATGCACGCCGCGCCCTTCGACCGTACGCAGCGCTGCGACCAGGGCCTGGCCCAGGACCTGCCCACCGAAGACGCGTTGCCAACCGGTCTGAGGCGAGAGGCCTCGGAAGAGGTTGACTTCGATGCGCTCGAGATCCAGGAGCGCGAGCAGGTCGGCGAGGGTCTCGTCCATGGCATGCAGATAACGAAAGCTCCCTCGCGTGCAAGCAGGCGCTACATTTCGGCCTCCCCGCCCCATGAGGTTTCCGATGGCCGACCCGATTCCCGCCGATGCGCTCGCTCAACTCTTCCAGATGAAGCCGCCGGAAACCGTGGAGGACATGCGGCAGCTCCTCGATGGGTTTGCCGGCTTCCTGAACGCCGATCTTCCCGAGGTCGGCGCCTTCCACCAGGCGGTCCCGATCGGTGCGTTTTCGGCGGATGTCATCGTGCCGAAAGGGGACGGTCCTCATCCGGTCCTGATCTATCTCCACGGAGGAGGATGGGTTTGCGGGAGCCCGACCAGCCATATGAAACTGGCCCATCGCTTCGCCGAGGCCGGCAACCTGGTCGTGAACGTCGACTACCGGATGGCTCCGGAGCATCCCTTTCCGACCCCCTTCGATGATTGCGTGGAGGCCGTGCATTGGGCGGCCAAGGAGGTGGCGGCCTACGGCGGGGATCCCGACCGCATGGCGATCGGTGGCGATTTGGCCGGGGGCAATCTCTCCGCCGCCGTGGCGGCATCTCTTGCCGGCGCGTCCTCGGGACCTGGCCTGCGCGCCGCGCTCCTGATCTACGGTGTCTACGATTTCGCGACGATCGGCGCCGAGCCCCCGCCGGAAGTGGTTGCGGCCATGCCGGCGTTGCCTGGCGGGCTCGGCGAAAAGCTGATCGACCTGATGGTCGGCTCCTACCTGGGGAGCGAGCCCAGCGAGGGACTGCTCGGCGATGCCCGGGTGAGCCCGGTGCATGCGGCGGCCAAGCTTCCACCCTGTCACGTGATGTGTGGGACCAGCGATCCGCTGATCGGCCAGGCTCGAGCCCTGAAGGTCGAACTCGAAGCGGCCGGCGTGCCCCACGAGTATTTTGAAGACGAGGGCATGCCTCATGCCTATGCACAGCTGGAGTTCCTCCCCCCGGCGCGGCCTGCGATCGATCGGATGATCCGCTTTCTCGAGACGCAACTCGCCGTTTGAGCCGTCCCTGGAAGACGCTAGGCCGCATCACAACCTCGGACGGGAAACTCGAACTCCGGCGCCGAGGGCCCGATGATTTCCTGATCACGATTGCTGGGCGTGTGCTGATGAACTCGCGTGCGAATCGTTCGGAGCAGGTTCTTGGTGAGCGCGCTGCAAGGGAAATCGTCGCACACCCCCGGCCGCGCGTCTTGCTCGGCGGGCTCGGCATGGCTTGTACGCTACGCGCGGCCCTGGATGCGCTTCCGCCGGATGCCGAAATCGTGGTTGCGGAGTTGCACGAAGGCATCGTCGATTGGTGCCGCGGGCCCTTGGCAGAGCTGACGGATGGGGCGGTCTCCGACCCCCGTGTCCGGTTGGAGCTCGGCGATGTTGCCAACGCCATTCAGCAGGCAGCCGCCGGCAGCTTCGATGCGCTGGTGCTGGATCTCTACGAAGGGCCAGCCCCCGGAGCCCGCTCCCGCCAGGATCCCCATTTCGGCGAACGGGCCCTCGCGGCGGCGCATCGGGCTCTGGCGCCGGGCGGTGTTCTCGGGGTCTGGGCGGAGGATCCGGATCCAGCGTTCGAGGAGAGGCTCCGCAAGGTCGGCTTCGAGGTGAGGCACGACCGGCCCGGTCGGGGCGGCCGGCGGCACGTGGTCTATCTCGCCACCCGCAACTGACCCGCCGGGGAAGTCCTCGGGAATCCTCTCGGGTCTTTCCCTGAGTGGAAGCTCCGCCCGTCGGCCGATGCAGCAGCTATCGGAGGTGCGATGAAACGGCGGGGCAAATCGAAGCATGAGGACGGATACGGCAAGGGGGAAGCCTCCATTGCGGTGGACGATGACGTCCTGCTCGATGAGGCCGCTCTCCACGAGCGCATGCTCGAGACCTTTAGAGCCCCAGACTATCGACCGCCGGAGCTGCCTTCCACGGCCCAGGAAGTGTTGACGATCTCCCAGAACCCGAATGTCGAGGTGGAAAAGGTCGTCGAACTCCTCGAACGCGATCAGATGCTCGCGGCCCAGGTGTTGCGGGTGGCGGGTTCACCCGCCTACGCAGGCGCGACGAAGATCGACAGCCTTTCCGGCGCATTGATGCGGCTCGGCCTGAAGACCGTACGCGACGTCGTGATGCAGGTCGCGATGAACCTCCGTGTGTTCCGTTGCGAGGCCTACGCCGCGCCGATGGAACGTCTTCGCCAGCATAGTCAGGCCACGGCGCACCTGTGTCGGGTCGTCTGCAAGTACAGCAGCAGCGTCGAGGCAGAGTTCTCCTTTCTCTGCGGGTTGCTTCATGACGTCGGCATCGCCGGAATCCTGCTCGCGCTGGGGGAGACGCCGCGAGGGAAGCCACCTCCGGACCTGACGATCCTCTGGCCCGCCATCCACGAGGCGCATACCGAGGCGGCCTCGCTGATGGCGAAGCTCTGGGACATGCCGGCGGAACTGCAATGGGTCCTCGCGGCCCATCATCGTGTGGAGATCGAGGGCTATCCCCATCCGCTGGCGGCTGCGGTCTGCATCGCCGAACACCTCGCCTCGGAGCTCGGCTCGGGGTTGGTGCCGAAGTTGTCCGAAGACGCTGATGAGTCCGCAGCGGAAACCTGTGCGGGCCTGGAGACCTATCCGGGCACCGATCGCTCGAGCCCAGTGGCACTCGACCGCGCACGTGAAGCGCTCGGCCTGACCGCCCCGACCTATGAGCTGCTCGAGAAGGATGCCGCCGCCCAGCTCGAGAAGATGCTCGAGGGGGAGGCCTAACGAGCGGCCGGATCGAAGGCGTCCCGCCCGATCCTACACAACACATGGCGCCGCAGGGGAGATCCCTCCTCCAGGGACGGATGATCGAAATCCTCGTCCGGGTTCCGGGTCATTCCCAGCTTCTCCATCACGCGCCGCGAAGCGGCATTCCCCCGGGCGGTGAACGAGACGATTTCGTCGAGCCCGGCTGGGCCAAAACCGTGGGCCATGGCGGCCCGGGCGCCCTCCGGTGCGTAGCCTCGCCCCCAATGCTCTCGGGCAAGGCGCCAGCCGATTTCGACACACGGCATGAACGGGCCAGGGAAGGTCGGAACAGCAAGGCCGACGAAGCCCGCGAATGCCCGGTTCTCGCGGACCTCCACCGCCCACAACCCGAAGCCTCGTTCGGCGAAGCTGTCACGAATCTTCTCGACGAGCGAGTCACTTTGCTCGCGCGTGAGCATTGCCGGGAAGTGACGCATCACTTCCCGGTCGGCGTTCATGACCGCAAAGCTCTCGAGATCGTCGTCCCGCCACTCCCGCAGCCATAGCCGCGGCGTTTCGAGAACGGGTGTCCGGCTCATCGGGAGCGGTTCGCGGGCCTCTCTCGAGGCCCGCGAAAGCTATTCGGCAGCGGCCGCCTTCGCCTGCTGCAGCGCGTGCTCGATGCCGAGATCGTCGGGCAGGAGCTCATGGGCCTTGGTGCAGACATCGAGGGCCTCGCCCCAATTGCCCGCTTCTGCCAACGAACGGCAGGCCGCAACGGCTTCGTCACCGACAGCAGCGGCCGTGCCGGCCACCGCATCCTTGGCGTCCTGGGCGATTTCGTCGGCCGCATCGGCGGCGTCGCTTGCGGCACCTTCCACAGCGTCGGCCGCGTCGGCTGCTGCGCCTTCCACGGCGTCGGCTGCGCCTCCGGCCGCGTCCTTTGCGGCATCCATGGCCTGGCCCGCGCTAGCAGCAGCTTCGTCGGCCATTTTCTTGGCTTCATCACGGCCGCAGGCCACCGGGAGGGCCAGGGCGAACAACAGGATGCAGAACATCGAAAGCTTCACGTTGCTTCTCCTCATCTTCTCTAGCAGGCTGCGGAAGAACGCTGGTGGCGTAGCGGAAACCGGGAGCTCGAGGGGGTTTTCCCGGGAATTGAGCGCGGAATCGGGGTTTCGCCGCCGGTGAGTGTCCGGCTCGTGACCCGCGCGGCGCTCCGTTCGGGCC
>JAAETT010000591.1 GCA_024228115.1 bacterium | reverse complement strand
TCCGGTCGAGCCGGGAGGGCGTTCGCCCTGGGTCAAGGACCTTTCGACCCGGAAGATCTGAATCGGAATCCGGAACGGCGGGCTGCGTCGCCCCCCGGCCAAATGATCAGATTTCTACGCTTCTGAGTGAGCGTCTACATCGGACGGCTGGACGAGGCGTTCCAGGTATTGGAGGAAGCCCAGGCCCTCTACCCTGACGAGCCAGGCAGCCGGATGCTCCGCATCGCCACCCTCACCTCCGAAAAACGTCACGATGAAGCGGCTGCCGCCATCGAGGAAGCTCTCGCCGAGGTGGAAGCCAGCGAAGAAACCGCAGAACTGCGCCACCGTCTCGAACTGATGCAGGCTCAGGTCCAGCTTCTCCAAGGCGAGAAAGAGCCCGCCCTCGACGCGCTGCGCACCGCGGTGGCTAGCAATCCTGGGGACCTTGCGGCCTGGCAACTTCTGGTGGGGGGCCTCATGGCCGCCGCGCAACAAGAAGAGGCGATCCGCCTGCTCGAGGCGAACCTGCAAGGGGACGATCCCGCACTGGATCTCTACATCCTCCTGGCCCCGCTCTACGGGGCCAGTGGGCGGCACGCCGAGGCCGAGCAGGCCCTGCGGAGCCTGGCCGCAAATTCCGACGCGGCCGCAGGCATCGTGCCCCTCGTTTCCTACCTCGCTGCCCGCGGCGAACTCGATGAGTTGGAGGCTGCGGTACGGGAAGCCACGACGCGATTCCCGGGTGAGCCGCAGCTCCACGCGATGCTCGTAGAGGCGTTGCTCGGGATGGATTCCGTTGACGCGGCAGAAAGCGAGGCTGCAGCTTATGCCCGGCTCCCGGGCGCCAATGCCGCTCAGGCCGAGTACTTCAGAGCGCGCTTCGAGCTGGCATCCGGCGATGCCGCCGCGGCAGCAGAACGCCTACGCAAGCTCGCACCCACCCTCGACCTCGCAACGACACAGTATTGGCTCGCCCGGGCGCTCGAGGAATCCGGCGACGAAGAAGGTGCCATTCGTCGTTATTCGATGGCCCGGCTGCGGGATCCCCGCTGGCCTTCACCTCCCGTAGCACTGCTTCGAATCGCTGGGCAGCGAGACGATTGGAGGGCCGTCGGACGAAGGGCGCAGGAAATCCTGAGCATCGCCCCATCGAACCTCGATGGCTGGCAAGCGATGTGTCAGGCATACGTCGAACTTGAGGACGGCAAGAGCCTCCTCCAGGCCTCCGACCGTGCGCTCGAGATCTTCGAGCAGGCGCCGGCCTTCCACATCTTCCGTGGCCACGCCCTGCGTCTGCTTGGCCGCGAAGCCGAGGCTGTGGAGGAAATGGAGAAAGCCGCTCCCGGAATCGAGAAAGACCCGCGTCTGGCTGCCGAGCTCGCACGCGCGTGGGGGCTGCTCGGTCGCCTCGATCAAGGCATGGAGGTCGTCCGTCAAGCGGCTGCGGAGCATCCGGACGAGGCCCCCCTCCAATCTGCAATGGCAACCTTGTCCTACGCAAGTGGCGACACTGCGGCCGGCGACCGTGCTAGCGAACGTGCACTCCACCTGGACCCGGAGAGCCCGGGACCGCTCCTTGATCGCTGCCGTTACCGCACTTCCATCGGCGAGTTCGCCCAGGCGATAGGCGATTGCGAACGTTATATCCGCGTACGACCCAACAACCCGGGCGGCTTCTTCCTACTGGGCGCAGCTCACGAAGGCGCGGGGGCTCCCGCCCTGGCAATCCCTGCATATGCTCGTGCTGCCGAGCTGGACGAGCTGGATTTCCATGCCCGCAACAACCTGGCCGTGCTCCTCGCCCAGCAAGGCGATCTCGACGGAGCCCTTGCCGCTGGCCAGGAGGCCTATCGTCTTTCCGAGGAGAACCCCTACGTGGCAGATACGCTGGGCGATCTCTACCTCCGCAGGGGTCTGGTCGACCGCGCCATTTCACTACTCGAGAGCGCTCACGCGGCCGCGTCCGAGATGCCAGACGCCGCCCTGCACCTTGCTCAGGCCTACGGCCGCGCGGGTCGGGGCGAGGAAGCGCGCACGCTGCTCGAGGCCCTCGATGGCTCGATGGCCCCCGACCATGCTCTACGACCCCAACTGACAGAGGCCCTGCGTGCGCTGCCGTAGCCCGCTTCGACGGTCGCTGACGCTCCTCGCCGCGCTCTTCTCGCTGGCGTGCCAGCCTCCCGCGCCGGCCTCCGAAATTCCCAAACGCCTACGCGCGCTCGGCCAACCGGATGTCGTCCTGATCCTGATCGACACCTTGCGCGCGGACTGGACGACCCCCTACGGGTTCGAAAAGGACACGACCCCCGAACTGGCCCGCTGGGCTTCGCGTGGCATCGTCTTCGAGCGCACTCTGGCCCAATCGTCGTGGACGAAGATGTCCGTAGCTTCCTTGATGACCTCGCTCTGGCCCCGTTCCCACAACATCCGGGATGCCCGGGATGGCCTCGGCGAGGGCGCCATCACCCTTGCCGAAACCCTGCAGGCCGCGGGCTATGCCACCTACGGCGTGCAGACCAACGGCTGGTTGCACCAGAGTTTCGGCTTCCACCAGGGCTTCGATCGCTACATGTTCCCGACCGGCGCCAAGGGGCAAGCCCACGAAAAACCCTCACTCTGGGCCCATGCCGACCGCGTGGTCGAGGAAGCAGAGCGCCTCATCGAGGCCCGGGAGCCCGATCGGCCGATGTTCCTCTACCTGCACTTCATGGATGTCCATGAGTATGCTGCGCCGCCAGAGTTCCAGATCTTCGGGACCAATGAAGCAAGCATGTACCAGGCTTCGACCCTCTGGGTCGACGACGCGCTGCGTCGGGTGCGCGAAGCGTTGGAGGCCTCCGGTCGCATGGACCAGACCATCTTGGTCTTGGGTTCGGACCACGGGGAGACTTTCGGCGAGCACGGCATTCACGGCCACGCCCGCAACGTCCTCACGCCTGTCAATCACGTACCCCTCGTCGTTCGGCTGCCCTTCGCGATCGAGCCGGTACGCGTCGCAAGCCAGGTTCGAAACGTCGACCTCGCGCCCACGCTCCTGGAACTTTCAGGCGTGCCCATCCCGGAGAGTTTCGAGGGCGCATCCCTGCTTCCCCTTGCGACCGGCGCCGAAGCCGGCGTGGATCGCCCAAGCCATGCGGCTCTCGGGGTTCCGCTCTTCCCGAACGCTTCGGTGCAAAGCTCCCTCTCGACCGGAACCTGGATGTATGCGCGCAATGCCCCCCGCAACGAGGAAGATCCGAAAGCCTATGAATCACAGGCGGTGGCGCCTGGTGCCGAGCTGCTCTTCGACCGCCGCGTGGATCCCGGCGAGAACGTAAACCTGATCTCGTTGGAGCCCGGCGAGGTCGAACGCATGCGCATGGAATTCGACGCGCACTGGCAACGCAAGCCCGCGGACGCGGTGTTGGAGCGCGGTGTCCGCATCGATCCCGGAATCGCCGACCGCCTCCGGGCGATGGGCTATCTGCGCTAGCTGAACTTCCCTAGCGGCTGCGGCGTCGTGCGAAGACGACCGAGCCGAGAGCCGCCATCGCCAACGCGCTGGCCAACAGCGTCCGGGTGCCCGGTTCCGGCACGAGAACACGGGAGATCTCCGTGCCGTAAACACCACTGAGCGAGAAGCTCCCCAACGGGCCAGAACCTCCGGACCCGCCCCCGCTGATCAGGCTGAGGGTGCCGACGCTCAACTGGTCCAGGTTTGCACCGAAGATCAAGGACTGGATCGCACCCCCCCCACTCATGATGGTGCCCGACACATGCCCCTGGGCCAGGTACGCGGTGCCACCGACCAACACGGAGAGGCTCGCGCTGAGGCTACCAATCGGCTGCGGGGCAGAGAGGCCGAAGCTGGTAAACAGCGTACCCGGAGTACCCAGGCCGAGCGTTTCCACCGCGCTGATGGAGATCGCAAGAAGCGTGCCCGAGGTCCAGGTGTGAAAACCGACGGTTGATGGAGAACTGTCGTTCACTCGCAGTGTTACGGTTCCGCCGATGACCTCGAAGTTGTTCCCCGGGGAAGATGGGTAGAGCTGGCCGTGGTCGAGCTGATACGTCGTGGTCAAACTGGCGCTGGAGGCCGGGGCTGCGCCGAGCAAGAGGAGCCCAGCGGCGACAATGGGAGCGAGAGCAAAGCGATTCAATGTAAATCTCCTTAGCGGTTGCGGCGGCGCGCCACGAGGACGCCGCCAAGAGCCGCCATCACCAGGCCGCTGGCCAGCAGCGTCCCTGTGCGCGGTTCCGGTACGAAGGTTCGATGCACCTCGGTGCCCAACACGTTGTTCATCGTGAACGTCCCGACGTTGCCTCCGATGAACCCGTATCCTGTCGCGGTGATCGTTCCGGAGCTGCCCGCCGAGAAGAAGGCGAACAGGTTCAGCGAGCCGAGCGGGCTTGTGGCCCAGCTTCCAATGCCGCCGCCCGTGCCGGTCCCGGTCGCCGTGAAGAACATTCCGCCGACGTTGCCGATCACTCGCGGAGAAAAGAGGGCGAAGTTGGTGAACAGGGTTGCCGGTCCCGTCGTCGTCTGCGCGGTCAGCGTAAAGCTCAGGAGCGTGCCGGACGTCCAAGCCAGCGTACCGGTCGTCGGCGCCAGGTTGTCGTTCAGGCGCATCGTGACGAATCCGCTGAAGACCTCGTAGTTGGTGCCGGAGCCGACATCCAGGAGTTGACCGCTGCTGAGGTCATACGACACGGTGAGGCTGGCGCTCGAGGCCGGAGCCGAGAACAACATGAGGAGACCGATGGCCAGAAGGGGAGCAAGGGCAAAGCGGTGCATAGGGACCTCCGGTCCCCTCCCAGGTCTGGGCAATCTACCACATCGAAACGTCCCGATGGCTTCGCAATCCTACGTAGTCCCCGCGGGGCGCAATTTTCTTACCTGCACAGCCCGCCGCCCAGAATCGCGTAGGGCTCGCAGTCGTAGATCAGCCGCCCCGCCTCGCCGTGCTGGAAGTCGAGCACCGGGAGCGCGAAGGCTGGGGGCATGCCGGGCGCGGGTGCCTCCTGGAGGTCCTCGACCGGCACCGGATAGCCGGCCCAATCCTTCGGCGCACGCCAACCTGGCGGTGGCACGAGCTCGGAACGTGTGCCCGCGACGGGATAGAGCATGCGCCACTGGCGGATCGCCTCGCTCATCTCCGCCACCACTTCCGGATGGGCCGCGGCGACGTTGTTGTGCTCGTTTGGATCGTCCTCGATCTCGAAGAGATGGGTCGTCACGTCCGCGCCAAGCAACCCCTGGTCGATTTCCTGGACCAGCTTCCATTCGTCGTTGAACGCAGTGGTGTTGAAGTGGCCCCGAATCGGTGTCTCGGAGGCGAAGAAGAGGTAGTCCTCACGAGGCTGCCTTGTTCCGGATTGGATGGCAGCCCACAGATCCTGACCGTCGAGCGCAAAGGGGGACGTGATCGGCACTTCCGCCGCGGCTGCAAGGGTGGGGAAAACGTCCATCGCCGAGATGATGCTCTGGTTCGTCGTGCCCGCAGCGAGGGCCGCGGGCCAGCGCATGACCGACACGACACGAACGCCACCTTCGAAGGTATCGCCCTTCCCCCCGCGCAACGGAACGTTGTCGGCACCGCCGGTTGCATACGCAGCGCCACCGTTGTCGCTGAAGAAGAGCACGATCGTATTCTCGGCCAGCCCTTCCTCATCGAGGGCTTCGAGGACCATGCCGATCGCCTGGTCCATGCCATCGACGACCGCTGCGTACGTCGGTCGGGGGCTCGGCTGGAGGAGCAGCTTGCGCATGCGACGGGAGGTATCGGTCTGGCCGCTGCGCGCCGGCTTCCGATCGTCGTCCATGTCGGCGTACTTCTCCTTCAGGTCGTCCGGCGCATCGAGTGGTGTGTGCGGCGCGATGAACGGCATGTACAGGAAGAAGGGCTTCGCCTCGTCGCGCTCGCGGATGTAGCGGGCGTCTTCCCTTCCCAGCAGGAATGATTCGTAACCCTGGTCGTCGATCGGCTCGCCGTTGCGCTGGAAATCGCGCCCGCCCTGGTTGGCGAACGGCGGGAAATAGCCGACCTCGGTATGCAGATGCCCGTAGAAGTGCTCGAAGCCGCGACGATTCGGATGGTAGGTCTCCTGGGCATGGCCCAGATGCCACTTCCCGACCATCGCCGTCTGGTAGCCGGCATCCCGAAAACTCTCGGGCATGAAGCGTTCGTCCGGGTGAATCCCGTTGGTCATCCACGGCATGATCACGCCGTAGGCCACACCCAGGCGCATCGGATCCCGCCCTGTCATCAATGCGGCGCGGGTCGGCGAGCAGATCGGCGTGGTGTAGAAGCGGTCGAGTTGGACGCCTTCGCTGGCCAGCCGATCGAGGGAAGGCGTCTCGATCACCTCCTCGCCGTGGAACCCCACGTCGGCCCAGCCGAGGTCGTCGGCCACGAAGATCACCACGTTCGGTCGTTCGACGGCCACGGCTCCGGTTGCCAGCCACACCACGAGGCTGCACAGGACGATCGGGCGTTTCATGTCGTTCTCCTCCCCGGCATCCGACTCGATTCTCGAACGAGTGGACGATCAGGAACCAGTGGCGGCGGGATGGTCCGGCGAGGACTCCCCTCCCCCTTTCACCCTAGCGTCTCAGTGGTTCACCCTGCCTCACCGAACACTCGCTTCGATCTTCAAGTGCGCAATGCCCCGCGTCGAACAGAGAAGAGATGGAGAGTCGGGTCGAAGTGCAGGTGAGCGAGGACGGCTTGGAGGCGCGGCTCTGCGTCGTTCCCGGGCGCGCCTCGAATCGAGAGGAACTCGATTCCGCTCTTTCAGAGGCGGGGGTCTGCAAGGGCTTCATCGACGAAGCTCTCGATAGTCTCGCCACAGGCCTGGCCGACCCCAATCACGCTTGCCGGGACGTCCTCGTCGCGAACGGCCAACCCGCGCGCAACGGCAGCGACGGGGAACTCGATTTCTCGCTTTCCCGCGATCTTCCCGCCTCCCATGTGGAGCCTCCAGCCAAGAAAGGAAAGGCTCCAGAGGGCTACTTCTCGGTCGTGATCCCGCGCCAGGAGATCGCGGTCTATGAAGCTCCTCGAAAGGGAGAGGCCGGCTGGAGCGTCCGAGGAGAGGTCTTGCCATGCACGGACGGCAAGGACCCCCTCGATCTCATCGGGGAGGGCCTGGAGTGCACGCCCAACGGAACGCTGAACGCGACGATGGTAGGCGTGGTGATCCGAAGGAAGGGGGAAGAGCTCCGGGTAAGGCCGCTTCCTGCTGAGAAGCGCCTGCTCGTCAGCATCAGCGAGGATTCGATGAGTGCCAAGGTGCGCGTCTTTCCCGGCGAAACCGGAGATGCGAACACGCTCGGGAGCGTACTCGCGCAAGCGGGTGTGACCGCCGGAATCGTTCCCGACGCCCAGGAACTTCTCGCGGAAAAACTCGCCGACCCCCTCTTCGCCGTGGATGGACTCGTCGTGGCGGAAGGTTCCGAGCCGATTCCCGGAACCGATGGTGTGTTCTCTCCCAACTTTGCCGAGGAAGCCCCCGCCGGCAGTGTGGCTGCCGGAAAAGTAGACGAGAAGGGCCAGATCGACTTCCGGAACCGCAGCCTGCTGCAGCCGGTCGAAGCAGACGAACTCCTGGGTGTGTATTCCGCGGCAACGAAAGGTGAACCGGGAACGACCGTCCTGGGGGAACCGCTTCCCGCCCCTGCCGGTGCCGAGCGAATGCCCAATCTCGGGAATGGCATCGACAAGAAGAAAGCTCCCGACACCATCTGCGCCCGTCGTGCAGGCGTCATCTTGTACCAGGAAGCCAAGCAACTCGACGTGGTCGATGCGAGTGAGCATCGGGGCGATGTCGACCTGTCTTCCGGAAACCTGCGTGTCGGCGGTTCTGTTGTGATCAGCGGGAGCGTGATGAGCAATGCACGGGTCGAGGCCACCGGGGATGTCGTGATCGCGGGCCTCGTGGAGGGCGGGTGGCGTCGCGAGTGATGGCCAGGTCGTCGTGAAGGGAGGCGTCATCGGCCAGGACACGGCCTGGATCCGGTCGCGGGGCGATGTCAGCTGCAACCACACATTGGGCGCGCGAATCGACTCTTGTGAGACGCTGGTCGTCCAGAAGACCGCCGTCAACAGCTTGCTCTTTGCACGGGTGGTGTCCGGACCGTTCAAGGTCCTGGGTGGAGAGGTCCACGCGGTGGAGAAGATCGCGATCCAGGAGGCGGGATCACCGGCCGGCGGGTATACGGTTCTCGCGGTCGCAACGGCTCTGCCCGCTTGCGAGGACGATGCCTGCGAGAACGTCCACCTTGCTTTCCAGAAGGACCAGGAGGTTCCGGCTCCCTCTCTGGCGAACGAAGTGGCCGATACCAGGACTCACGCAGACCTGGCGACGGCGCGAATCGAGGTCGCCGGAACCGTCCATCCCGGTGTCGTCGTACGGATCGGGCCGTTCTCGACGTTGATCGAAAATGCGATCAGCGGAGTCCAGTTCCGTTTCGTCGAGGAGAGCAGCCCCCCCATCGTGGTCGAGCCTCTCGCGTCGTAGACAGAAGCCTAGACCACTCCAAGTAGGGGATGCGTCTGGGGGATGACGCGAACATCCCGAAGCCGGCCTCCAACGCGAATGGCGAGTGCCTGCATGCGTGCTGCCGTCGGTCGGGCTTGCACGGGCCCGTGCGGGGTGACGGGCTGGAGCACTAGGGAGGCACCGGGATGGGTCTCGGCGACGCGCCCTACGGCCTCGTCGATCTCTGCATCTTCGCTCGCGGGGGTGATGATGAGCTTCACCGTCACGGCGGCGGCGGCTTTCGCCGTTTCGAGAAAGCGCTGGTGGGCATCATGAAAGGGCTCGGGTCTTGTCCCCTTCCCTTCGCTCTCACGGCGCACATCGCTTGCGAGCTTCCAATCCATCGAAACGAAATCGACTCGATCGATGACCGTCGCCAACGCCTCGGCGTGCAAGCCATGGGTTTCGAGGAAGATTCCCGGTCCCTGACCCGAGAGGGCATCTGCGGCGGCCGCGAGAGCCTCGGGTTGGAGAAGCGGCTCTCCGCCCGTGAGACTCACCCAACGATGGGCAGGCAGATCGAGCCCCTTGGCGACGGCGAGCAAGCGAGCCGGAGGGACCGGGTTTCCTTCGTCCGCCCAATGCTCACTTCCCGGCGCTGTTTCGTAGCGCCACCGATCGGTTCGCTCCCAGGTGCCCGGCGAGTCGCACCAGCGGCAGCGCAGATCGCATCCGCCGAAACGCACGAAAAGCGTTCGGGTGCCGACCTCTGGCCCCTCGCCCTGGATCGAGGAGAAGACCTCGACCAGGTTCGCGGCGCTCATCGGGTCAGCCCTCGAGCACGGATCGACCCATCCCGATCTCCGCGACCAGTTCGTCGAGACGCTCCGGCTTGGTGGAAAGATCCTTCACCAGGAGTCGCGCCACGTGGTCTGCATCCGGTTGGGCGCTGACCCACGCGAATTTCTCGGTCAGGTGCTCCAGCATCGAACCGAGGTCGATCGATCGCTTGCCCGTGACATCATCTGCCCCGAGGACCAGCAGATCCTCGCCTTCGTTTCGCGCCAGGGAAAGGGCCGCACCATATCGCTCCCGCGCCATGCGCATGGTCAGGTGCAGATCCAACTCCGGCGGCACCGTCGCAACGACCATGGCCAGGCCAGCAAAATGCACGAGCCGGAAGTCCCGACTCTGCACGTACGCCAACTCTTCCGGGGGCGGCGGTTCTGCGGCGTGGGCCGCTTCCTTCGAGAGATCCGAGGGTCGCCCGGTGAGCAACATCTCGAGATTCGAGCGCCGATCTCCCGGGTTGCCCGCAATCTCGCCGAGCCTCCACCACCAGAGGCGACCCCAGCGCTGGAAATCGTGGTGCGTGAATCGCCCGGAGACCAGATCGACCAGCTTCTCGGAGAAGCGGCTACGTCGCGAGCACTCCGCGATGACCAGCGGCAACGAACTCCCGGCACCGGGCTCGACCCGGGTGAGAGAAGTGCCGATCGCATCACGGAGCGCACCCAGATCTTCCGGCGGCCACTCGTGGTGGTCGAACCAGACGAGCCTTCCCGCGTAGATGGAAGCCGCCTGGATGGCGTCGCGTGCCGGCTTCGCCATGAAGCCGATCACATAGATCGGTGTCTTCTCCCGCAAATCCGTGGCGACTCCGCGAAAGAAGGTCATCAACTCTTCCTGCGGATAGACCCAGATTCCCTCGATCTGACGCAATTCCCGGGCGAGTAGAACAGCCGCGGCGATCGACTCGCGATCCGCATGGGCCAGGATCGCGGCGCGGCCTCGGGGCAGGCCCGCGTTGTCCTCTTCCGCTTGCTGGCTCTCGGTCACCTCGGCAATCGGCGCCATCACCGCATGCCGGGCGCGACGACGATCTTCGCGCTCCAGCCGAACCCTCTCGAGTTCGGTCATCGGCTCGTCGTCATCGTCCTCGTAGGCCACCTTTGCCGGTGCCTCATCGAGATCCGGTGCGTCCGGAGAGAGCCCGAGCTCGTCCTCGTCGACCAGATCGTCCTCGTCGGATCCTTCCGATGGCGACGCGTCTCGATCCTCGCCCGTGTCCTCGCGGGCGCGCCCACCGCCGTTTCCGCCGTCGTCGCTTCCGCCCCGGTTTCCGCGACCGCGTCGGCCACGACCCCGACGCCGTCGGCTTCGCCCGCCATCGCCATCCTCGCCAGATTCATCGTCCAGGTCGAAGAGTGAGATCTCATCGAAAGCCGCCGGCGCTGCGCCGGCAACCGGTGCTGCATCTCGATCGTCCGTCCCCTCGTCGGAGGCGGCTGCGCTTCGCTCGCCCCCGCCGCCGCTGCGGCGCCGACGCCCACCGCGCGAACGTCGTCTCGCGTTCGGGCGACCCTCTCGGGCTTCGTCGGAGCTTGCTTCGCTCTTCTCTCCGTCTTCGCCACCACCCGCATTCGCGGCTGCAGGTGCGTCCTCGTCACGATCCCTACCTGCGTTGTTGCGCCGTCGAGGCCGCGGTGCCGGTGTCTCGACCTTGGCAACCGCCGCATCCAGCTCACTCAGCAGACGCAAGCTTCCATCGCTGTCCGTCGCCTCGTAGCAGGTAACCGGCAGGCCGAGGTGGCCCAGCACCGCCTGGGTGGCGCCATCGTACTCGGTTGCAGCCAGCAGGAGCCGGGGGCGCTCGAGGCGCAGCGGTGCACCGGCCGCGGCCAACCCGACCGGCAGCCAGGGCTCGGCGGCGAGCACGGCGTCCAACACCTCGCCAAGCGCCGCCAGGCCGAAGCGTTCACGCGCCGCACCGACCACAGGCGCACCATCACCGGTGACACCGATCAGATCGATTGCGCCCGCCGCGGGGCCGAAGGGCCAACGGCGTGAGAAACGAAGCCCAGCCTGGGCTTCGAGGGCGGCGACCCAACGGCCTCGGGCCCCTTCTTCGCCGGTCTTCACGCGACGATCGTTGATCCGCTTGCGGATCGAGCCTTCGAGCCGGTCCATCGCATCGGAAACGGCGGCTTCGGTCAGCGGATGGGCACTCCGGCTCGGCTCGATCAGCTCGAGCACGATACGCGCTCCGTCTGCGCGCAGCGCCGCGACGGTTCGCGCGAGGATCACCAGCTCGACAGCACCGCCGACCGCTCGGATCGCGCCGCCGTGTTTGGCCGCCAGCCCGCGAAAGGCCTCGAGCGCGCGGGTGAACAATGTCCGGCCCTCGGGCGTGGTGGCCTGGGCAACGACCGCTTCAGCAGCCGCCCAGATCGGGTCGCCCGATCGTTCCGCAAGCACCGGCTCCGGCCCGGTGCCGTCACCCGGTACGAGGAGCGCCCGCAGTGCCGGTTCGAAGCCAAGCAGTGCACCCAGCCGCCGACGGCTGGCAGGGTCCCAGCTCGGCGCGAAGGCCGCCACGATCCTCCCGTCCCCTTCTTCGCGGGTGGCCGCCACGAGGCCCGCAAGCAGGGCGTCGCCACCCGAGCGTGGGCTGACCGCCACCACGAAGCGTTCGTCCTCGCGTTGTGCCCGCCCGACGAGCGCGAACTGATTCGAAACGTCCGCGGGTTGCGCGGCCTCGATCTCCGCCCCAGCCAGTTCCGGTGTTTCGCTCAAGCGCTCCAGCCAGCGCGCCTCGATGGGGGCACCACGGCCGTCGTCGCTGCGCTTCCGGCGCCTCGGGAATCGTCTCCGCATTACCATGATTGGATCTCCAGCATCGTTGTGGTCCGCCCTGCCCGGCTTCAGCTCGAGCTCATTCGTCTTCGGTGATCGGCACCAGGCCGAGAATTTCACCTTGGACGAGGCTCACTGTGACGTCGACCAACAACTTCTCGAGCTCTAGATAGAGCCCGTCGTGGCCGATCGCCGAAGCAAGGCGGTCCTTGTGTTTCGCAAAATCAAGAAGAATGCCGCCGAGGAGCTTCCGGTCAGCGCGCGCGTATCGCACGACCCGGTTCCAATCCTTGAACGGCACGTCGATCCGCAGCTCGCGGACCTCCTCTACCTCCAGCGGCAGGTCATCGCGCAGGATCGTGAGCGACACGCTCTTCGAGCCCTTGCGTATCTGCGCGCGCCAGAATCTTCCTTGCGCCAGGATCATGGCGTCACGATCAACGACTCTCCGTCGCTTCCTTCGCCCCCAGCCTCGTCGCTGGCCTCGGCGTCTGCGTCCGGTTCGTCGATCTCGAGGCCGGCGATGGCCGGCGCAAGCGGCAGCCATAGCATCGAGCGGGTGAGCGGATTGTCCCGGGGTTCGCGCTCTTCGAAGGCGGTCGCCGCCGCCAGGCAGGCGCGGGCGGCGTCTTCGTCCCCTCGTTTCCAGAATGTGAAGGCACTCTCCCGGAAGCGGTGGCTGGCGGTCGCCCCGCCCTCTCCGCGGTAGATCTCGTCGGCCCCCTCGGCCAACACGCTGTCGAGCCGCTCGCGCTTGGCGGTGCCGGAAACGATCAAAGGGCTGTCCATTGCGGCGCGGATCTTCTCGAAGAGCTCGCTGAGGATTTCTTGCGGGGGCGGCCACGGACCCGCGCGGCCGGCTTCGACCAGCCGGACCGCACGCTCCAATAGTCCGTCCTCGTCGTCGATGGGCAACGCCTCACGCACCAACTCGCCAGGCAGCTTGGCTTCACTCTCGGTCTGGGTCAGCCGTGTCCGCCATTCGCCGAAGCCGCGGGGAAGCCCGCGATCTTTCGGGTGCACCGCGAGGGCCCGGGCAATCACCGCCTTCAGCGAAGCTTCTTCCACCTCGATGGCAGGGTGTCCGCTTCGTTCGGTCAGGCTCTTGAGGAAACGGCGGAGTTTTCCGCGGCTGGCGCTGTACACCTCGAACGAGACCAGGCCGCGCTCATCGTCGAGAATCACCTCGAACAGGCGTGCGCCCATGGAGGGATGATTCTCCACGAGAATCGCCATACGCGCGCCCGACGGATCGAGCGGTGTGAGCCATCCGCCTTCGAGCGCTTCTTCGACATCGGCCAGGCCCGCGACCTTTGCCGCAGGCGCTTCTTGCGCGACATCCACGCCACGGGAGCGAAGCCTGTGCTTGAGGCGTCGCAAGACCTTGCGGCCGGCCTTGCCGAGTTCCTTCTCCGGCAGGTCCGCGACCAACTCGGCGCCGGCCGGCTCGGTCTCCCACTCTTCGGCAAGCTCGATGCCATCGTCCGGGTGATGGTCGAGCAGCCACAGCAACACCCGGCGAGAAGCCTCAGGCGAGAGCAGCTCGAGCAGCCGAAGGGGGTCCCCATTCGCGGGGCGGATATCATCCGCGTCGCTCGCCAACGCACCGGCTGCGGCTTCGAGGGCTTCAGGCAGACTCATGCCGAGGCCTCGGATCGGATCCATGCCTGATACGCCTTGCTGCCGCCCGCGATCGGCAGCGCGAGGACTTCCGGCACATCGTAGGGATGGAGTTCCTGCACCCGCCGGGTGAGGCTATCGAGACGGTCCGCTCGGGTCTTCACCATGAGCAGTACCTCCGCGTCATCCTGGATCTCCCCCTCCCACCAGTAGATCGAGCGCAGGCCGGGTACGACGTTCACGCAGGCCGCCAGGCGCTCTTCAACGAGGATACGGCCAAGCCGTGCTCCGACCTCTCCATCCGGAGCGGTCACCAGCACCAGCTGTACGTCGTCTCGTTCCCCCTCCAGGGTCATCGGGATTCCAGCAGTTTTTCGTGTTCCGCGAGCGCAAACCGATCGGTCATGCCCGCGATGTAGTCAGCTATCGCGCGAGCTTCGCCTTCCTCGGGGAATCGCGCCACCACGTGGGCCGGAAGTTGCACAGGATCGCTCCGATACGCCTGGACGAGGGTCCCGATGACCTCAACGGCCATCTGGCTTCGACCCACGACTTCGGGGTGGTTGTACAGATGGACTGAAAGGAATTCCTTCAATTGTCCCTTAAGTGACTCGATTTCCTCCGAAAAACCAGCCAGGCAGGGGGCCTTCCGGACCTCTTCGACCGTGGTGGGCGCGTTCTTGGCCAATCGGGCCGCCGAGGCTCCCAGAAAATCAGTCACGAGGCGGTTGACCAGGGCCACGATCACCTGCGCCCGCACGACCGGCGCCTCGAGTTTTCCGTACTCCGTTTCCACGTGGACACGGCTCTCGGCCCAGAGCGTTACCTCTTCGAGCTGGCCCAGCGTGAGCAGGCCCGAGCGGAGGCCGTCGTCGAGATCGTGGTTCAGGTAGGCGATCTCGTCGGATTGATCCGCGACCTGGGCTTCGAGAGATGGGCTCTGCTGAAGCTCCGGGACCGCCACCGGGTGGTCCCATTCACAACCATGTTTCGCGATGCCCTCCCTCGTTTCGTGCGTCAGGTTCAAGCCGCGAAAGCCCGGGTAGCGATCCTCCAGCCAATCGACGACGCGCATCGTCTGGCGGTTGTGATCGAAACCGCCGTCCTTCTGCATCCAGCCGTCGAGCACCTTCTCGCCGGCGTGGCCGAAGGGCGTGTGCCCCAGGTCATGGGCGAGTACCACGGCCTCCGCCAGGTCTTCGTGCAAGCGCAACCCTCGGGCCAACGTTCGTGCGATCTGGCTGCCTTCCAGTGTGTGCGTGAGCCGGTTGCGTTCGTGGTCACCCTCGTGAAACACGAACACCTGGGTCTTGTACTCGAGGCGCCGAAAGGCGCGGCAATGCACGATGCGATCGCGATCCCGCGCGAAGGCGGTGCGGTGGGGGTGCTCGGGCTCCGGATGCAGCCGGCCTCGGGAGTCCCCACTCCGCTGGGCGAACGGCGCTAGCCGCTCGCGCTCCTCGGCCTCCCGATCCTGCCGGGTTGCAATCAGAGGGGTCGCGATGAGACGATTCGGCGGGTTCACTCTTCCTCCCTCGAATCGCGAAGCAACCGACCCAACTCGGCCCGAGAGGCATCGTCGATCCGGTCGTGGGTCGGCACGGGCTCGGCCGGCGCCCCCGGGCTCGGCTCGAACGTCGCGAGCGCCCATGCCGCAATCGCCGCCAGCGCCACTGCGGCCAGGGGAATGATCTTGCGGCCGGGGGTCACGTGAACACCTCCTGGGGCCGTTCGGATCGGGGTGAGAAGGCGGGGGGCCGCTCCGAGACGAAAGGTACGAGGGGGCGAGGCGATGTCAATCGACGGCTACCGTGTCGCGTGGATCGACGGCTACCGTCTCACCCATGAACGCGCTTCCCCCTCGCCTGCTTCTCGGTCCTGGCCCTTCGAACGCGCATCCGCGCGTGCTCGAGGCGATGTCGCAACCGCTCGTCGGCCACCTCGATCCGCTCTTCCTGGCCTTGATGGACGAGGCCCAGGAGCGTCTACGGCGGTTGTTCGGAACCGAGAATGCGCTCACCCTTCCGCTTTCGGCCACCGGCAGTGCCGGAATGGAAGCTTGCCTGTGCAACCTGCTCGAGCGCGGAGACGACATCGTCGTCGGCGTGGCGGGTGTCTTCGGCACTCGAATGGCAGAAGTGGCGAGCCGGATTGGAGCCCGTGTGACACGGGTGGATGCCGAGTGGGGCACCGCCTTGGATACAGCCGCGATGCGGGCCGAGATCGAACGGGTGCGGCCGCGTGTCGTGGCCTTCGTTCACGCTGAGACATCGACGGGCGTGCTGCAGCCCGTTCCAGAAATCGCCAGCGCGGCCCGGGAGGTGGGCGCCTTCGTCGTCCTCGATTGTGTGACGTCGCTCGCCGGGCTTCCGCTCGAACTCGACGCTTGGGGCATCGATGCCGCGTACAGCGGAACCCAGAAGTGCCTCTCGTGCCCGCCCGGGCTCTCGCCGGTTTCGTTCAGCGAGCGTGCCGTGAACCACATCCAGGGCCGGGCGACGCCGGTGCAGAGCTGGTACCTGGATGTGTCCCTGCTGGCTGGGTACTACGGCGGCGAACGCGTCTACCATCACACCGCTCCGATCTCGGCGATCTTCGGCCTCGTCGAAGGCCTCCGAATCGTCGAAGAGGAAGGTCTGGCCGCTCGCACGGCACGACACCGGGAGGCCCAGCGTGTGCTCGTGCAGCGGCTCGGCACGCTTGGCTTCGAACCTCTGGTCGATGAAGCGGTGCGGCTACCGCCGCTCACGACGCTTCGTCTGCCCGACGCCGTAGGCGACGCTGACGAAGCGGGAATCCGCCGACGGCTCCTCGACGAGCATGGCATCGAGGTCGGAGGTGGGCTCGGGAAGCTGGCCGGCAGTGTCTGGAGGGTCGGTCTGATGGGCGAGAACGCCCGGCCGGAGAGCGTATCCAGGCTCGAGGGGGCCCTTCGCGCCGTCCTGGGCTCGCCGGGAGGCACCGGTTGACCGTCTTCCTGGGCGCCTGCTAAGCCTCCGCCCCCCTGGAAGACCGAGGAGCGAACTTGGGGCATTGGACGGGATTGATTTCGATCGGCGCCGCAATGCTTGCGGCGGGCCTGGCGTACGCCCAGGCGGAGGGCCGCCCGGTAGTGGACCCGGCTGAGATCGATGCGATGCCGGAAGCTCCGACCGTGATGGCGAGGATCGCGGAGATCCGGCAACGCGTACAGGAAGCGGTCGTCTACCCGCCCGTCGCTCGCCGCCGCGGGGTCGAGGGCACCACGCTCATCGAGTTCTTGATCGATGCGCAGGGTCGCGCCAGCGAAATCTCAACCGTTGAGAGTTCGGGAAGCAAAGCGCTCGATGCGGCTGCCGAGCTAGGTGCACAGGAGGCCGCCCCGCTGCCTTACGTCTTCGGCCGACTACGCATCCCGGTGGTGTTCGAGATCAACCAGTTCGAAGCGCGTCTCTGAACAAGTCAACCAGCGGGGACACCTACGGGTGGATGCGATCCAGGTGCAGCTCCAGCGCCTCGAGCCATGCCACCGCACTCTCGTTCTGTGGTTGGTGGGCCGCTCCCGGGAGGGTCGCAAGCACCGCGCCGGGGATCTCGGACGCAAGCACTTCACTGGGAGCGAGGAACGGCTCATCCTCGGCACCTACCATCACCAGGGTGGGACAGGTGATTTCGCCGAGACGATCTTCGAAGGATCGTGCTTCGGCCATGGCATGGCCGAAAGACGCGTACGCTTCAGGATCCATCGCCTCCATCCGCTCGCCTCGCCAGCTCCAGAAGCGCTCGGTTCCCCACTCCTTCTCGATACGCCGATCCGCCTGACTCCGTTCCGGATCGTCATTGGCCCGAGCCCGGAGAATCGATGCCAGGGCGGGCATGCCTGCCTCGCGTGCAACACGCACGGCGGTGTCCAGGAACTCGGTCTGGATGAATCCGAGACGTGCGGCCGAGGTATCCATCAACACGAGTGAGGCGATCCGTTCGGGATGCGCGAGCGCCATGCGCAACACGATCATTCCGCCCATCGAGTGCCCGAGCAGGTGACACGGCACCGCGTCCACGGCCACGAGCCACTCCGCCATCAGCTCGGCCATCCGTTCCAGCGAGTACTGGCCGGCGGGAAGCCGACCGGATTCGCCGTGGCCCGGCAGGTCCGGAAGCAGCACACGACGCTCGTTGGCGAGGGCCGGGATCTGTCCCTCGAAATCCTTCCAGTAGCCGGTATAGCCGTGCATCAAGACAAGCGGAATTCCACTGTTCGTGCCGTTTTCGGAACCGGCTTCCTCGTGGGCGATCTCCACCCCATCGATGCGCGTGCTCAGCATGGCTTCAGCTATGCAGCCGCGGGAGCGGTCGCGCGTCGGCGAGGATCACGGCTTCGTGGTGGGTGATCTCCTGGAGGCGCTCGGCCACTTCATCGCGCGGTGCGAGCTGACAGGCCAGATCGACGTAGAGGCCATGGTGGCGCGCTTCCGCCTTACGCAGGGCGGCGTAGAAGCGGCCGAGCGGCTCGTCCCCCAGTGCCGTCGCCAGCAGGCCGAGTCGTTCGCAGCTGCGGGCTTCGATGACCGCACAGCACAGAAGGAGATCGAGAAGGCGCAAGGGCTCCTTGTCTCTCACGATCTTTCGCAGCTGGCCCGCGTAGGCGCTCGGCCGCTGACGACGAAAGACCAGGCCCTTCCGCTCGAGCCAGACGAGAACCTCCTCGAAATGGGCCAACTCCTCGCGGGCCAGGCCCGCCAATGGCCCCATCAGGAAGGCATGATCCGGATATTGGAAGATCAGGCGAATGGCCACGCCCGCCGCCTTCTTCTCGCAATGGGCATGGTCGAGGAGCACCTCGGGGAGGTCTCGCAGAACCCGGTCGGCCCAGGCAGGATCTGTGGCGGAGGCCAGCTTCAGCACGAAAGCGGAATATACTGGCCTGGACGCATCACGCGAAGGGAGCCCGATGTACCCCGCTATTCACGCTGAGAAGAACCCGGACAAGCCCGCCTTCATCATGGCCGGGAGTGGCCGGGTGGTCACGTACAAAGAGCTCGACGAGCGCTCGAATCAGGGCGCCCAGCTCTTCCAGAAGCTCGGGCTGCAGCACGGCGATCACATCGCATTCTGCATGGAGAACAACGAGGAGTTCTTTCCCCTGGCCTGGGCCGCCCAGCGGAGCGGCTTGTACTACACGGCGATCAGCTCCCAGCTCACCGCTCCGGAAGTTGCGTACATCATCGAAGACTGCAACGCGAAGGTCTTCATCACCTCCCAGGCCAAGGCCGAACTGGCCCAGGGGCTCGAAGGGGAGTGCCCGAACCTGGTCGCGCGCTACATGGTCGGCACGCCTGTTGCGGGCTACGAATCCTGGGAGGAGGCATTGGCCGAACAGCCGACCTCCCCGATCGCGGAAGAATGGGAGGGGGCGCCGATGCTCTACTCCTCCGGCACGACGGGCCGACCGAAGGGCGTCAAACATCCGATCGAGAAGGAGCCGATCGGAAAGCCGAGCCCTCTGGTGGGCGTGATCCTCGCGCTCTATCACGCCACCGATCATTCCGTCTACCTCTCACCGGCCCCGCTCTACCACGCCGCGCCCCTTGGCTTCACGATGGCCTTCCTGCGGATCGGGGCGACCGTCGTCGTGATGGATCGCTTCGATGCGGCCGGCGCGCTGGCGTTGATCGAGAAGTACCGGATCACCCACAGCCAATGGGTGCCGACGATGTTCGTGCGCATGACGAAGCTTCCGGAGGAAGAGCGTGCGCGCCACGATGTATCGAGCCTGGAAGTTGCGATTCATGCGGCGGCGCCCTGCCCCATTCCGGTGAAAGAGCAGATGATCGATTGGTGGGGCCCGGTGTTGTACGAGTACTACGCCGGCACCGAAGGCAACGGCTTCTGTGCCATCAACTCCGAGGAATGGACGGCACACAAGGGGTCGGTCGGTCGGCCTTTGAATGCGATCGTGCACATCATGAACGATGCATTCGAAGATCTTCCGACTGGCCAGGAGGGTGGCATCTACTTCGAGAGCGCCGTGAAGTTCGAGTACCACAACGCTCCCGAGAAGACCGCCGATTCGCGAAGCCCGCAGGGCTATACGACCCTTGGCGATGTCGGTTACCTCGACGACGACGGTTGGCTCTACCTGACGGACCGCAAAGCGCACATGATCATCTCGGGTGGGGTCAACATCTATCCGCAGGAGACGGAGAACGCGTTGATCACCCATCCCAAGGTGACGGACGTGGCGGTGATCGGCGTTCCGAACGAAGACTTCGGCGAGGAAGTGAAAGCAGTCGTGCAGCTTACGGATATGGCCAACGCGGGCCCCGAACTGATCGAGGAACTGATGGAATGGTGCCGGGAGCGGATCTCCCACGTGAAGTGTCCACGCTCGATCGATTTCGAGGCGGAACTCCCGAGGCATCCGACCGGAAAGCTCTACAAGCGCCTGCTCAAGGATCGATATAGCGGCAAGACCGATTCCCGGATCGTCTGATGGAGGCAGTCCGCCAGCCCGCTGCCGGCCTCAGCCTCGCCGCCACCTACGAGCGCACCGTGGCCGCTTCACTCGAACGCGTCTGGGAGAACGTGCACGATTGGGAGCACCTGCCCTCTTTGCACAGCGCGGCGTTCTGCGAGATCGAACTCGAGGAAAGCGGGCCGTGGGGCTGGCGGGCACGGGTGCAGACGCCACCTCGCGGCGCCGGAGAGGACCTGGTGATCGAACTCCGGCGGGAAGACGACGCCGAGCGCTACCACGCCCGAACGCTCCGAGGGCCGGGCGTCGGAGCGGACACGGTGACCACACTGACCCCCGAGAGCGATGTCGCCACGCGGGTCGAAGTGGCCTTCTGGGTGCCCGTTCCCGATCAAGCCCAGGCGGAGGCGATCGGAAAGGGAATGGTCGCGCTCTACACCCGCCTCTGGGACGAAGACGAGGCGATGATGGTGCATCGCCAGGCGTTCCTGGACGGTCGGATCCCCGGCGTCGCACGGCCTGGTGCGCGCGCTTCCGTCGCGCTTGGATCGGAGGCTGAGCTTCGCGCAAGCCTGCCGACCGTCGTCGATGCCCATGGCGAGCCTTTCAGGATCCTGGAGTTCGAAGGGGAACTCTTCGCCCACTCGACGGTGTGCCCGCATCTCGGGGCGCCACTCGACGAGGCGCCCGCGATCGACCGCCATATCGTGTGCCCCTGGCATGGCTATCGTTTCTCTCTCGTGGACGGGTCGAATCCAGAGCACCCCCGTTGCCGAATGCGTGTTCCCGCCCGGGTCGAAATCGATCCATCGGGCAGCGCACACCTCACCTTCACCCAGCAGGAGCTCTCGTGACGACGACGCACCGGACCTTCGTCAGCTACATCGATCGAACACGGGAGTTCTACGCCGCCCAGGGCTACGAGCGGCCTTACCAATGGGCGCAGAACGAGAGCGCTCCATTTGCGAAGCTCACCAAGCCGCTCGCCGATTGCCGGACGGCTCTGATCACCACGGCCAGCGTGTTCCAGGAGAGGAAGGTCGACCCTGGATCCTTGCGGGGCACGAAACAAGTGTGGTCGGGCGAGACCGAACCGCCGCCCGATCGTCTCTTCACGGACGACCTCGCCTGGGACAAACAAGCCACCCATACCGATGATGTGGAATCATTCCTGCCGATCGCTGCCTTGCGTAGCCATACCGAATCCGGCCGGATCGGATCGGTGGCAAGCCACTTCTTCGGTGTACCCACCGACTACAGCCAACGCCGAACCATCGAGAACGATGCCCCGGAAGTCCTTCGCCGCTGCCAGGACGACGGCGTGGATGTGGCTCTTCTCGTCCCGTTGTGACCCGTCTGTCACCAGACCGTGAGTCTGGTCGCACGACATCTCGAAGAAAATGGCATTCCGACCGTAGTGATCGGTTCGGCCCGAGACATCGTCGAGGAATGCGGGGTCGCGCGCTTCCTGTTCAGCGATTTTCCTCTCGGCAACCCCTGCGGCGTTCCCTATGACCGGGAGATGCAGCGCGACATCGTGGGCTTCGCCCTCGACCTGCTCGAGGGCGCCAGCCTTCCGCGCACGACCGTCCAGACGCCGCGAATGTGGAGTGAGAACACTTCCTGGAAGGACAACTACGCGCGTATCGAACCAGAGCACGCCGAAGCCCTTCGCCTGGCGGGAGACGCCCGCCGGGCAGCACAGGCGAAGGCGCAGGCACGTGGGGAATCCGCCTAGGGCGTCCCGTCCCTTTTCGTTCTTCGCAAACACCGAGGAGGCTCCCATGGCCGATTATCCGCCCGCGTTCGACCTTCGGGAGGGCGTGCTCGAGAAGTGTCTCTACAGCAACGCGGAGCGCCTGTTCTTCGCGCCCCGCCAACCGAGGGCCTAGCAGGCTGCGGAAGAACGCTGGTGGCGTAGCGGAAACCGGGAGCTCGAGGGGGTTTTCCCGGGAATTGAGCGCGGAATCGGGGTTTCGCCGCCGGTGAGTGTCCGGCTCGTGACCCGCGCGGCGCTCCGTTCGGGCC